>JAGPUY010000226.1 GCA_018067265.1 Oceanihabitans sp.
TAGTTTCTGTTAGTGATTTGTCTAGTTCATCTCTAATAATCCATTTATACGATGGCATAATAGAACCGGATGACGTACTTTGTGGATCGTACATGTGGTTTAGGTGCCAGTTGTCTGAATATTTCCCTCCAATACGATGTAAATCTGGACCTGTACGTTTAGAACCCCATAAAAATGGATGATCGTAAACATATTCTCCTGCTTTAGAGTATTCTCCATAACGTTCTACTTCACTTCTAAAAGGACGAATCATTTGGGAGTGACATCCAACGCAACCTTCACGAATGTAAATATCACGACCTTCTAACTCTAAAGGCGTGTATGGTTTTACACTTGCAATAGTTGGTATATTTGATTTCACCATTATAGTTGGTACTATTTGTACAATACCACCAATCAAAATAGCAATGGTTGCTCCAATAGTTAATTTAATAGGCTTACGTTCTAACCAAGTGTGCCATCCTTCGCCAGCGGTACGTTTTTTAGAAACATGTTGTAATGCAGGAGCTTCGGCTAATTCGTCTTCTACTTTACTTCCTTGTCTTATCGTGATATACACATTATACACAAGAATTAGCATTCCTGCAATATATAGCGTTCCACCAACGGCACGCATGTAATACATTGGCATAATTTCGGTAACGGTTTCTAAGAAGTTACCATACATTAAAGTACCATCTGGATTAAACTGTTTCCACATACTTGCTTGTGTAAACCCAGCAACATAGAGCGGTAAGGCATAAAATATAATACCTAAAGTACCAACCCAGAAATGTAGATTTGCAAGTTTTAAAGAGTATAATTTTGTTTTAAATAGTCTTGGTACTAAATAATAAATCATACCGAATGCTAAGAAACCATTCCATGCTAAAGCACCAACGTGAACGTGTGCAATAATCCAATCGGTAAAGTGACCAATTGCATTTACATTTTTAAGCGAAAGTAAAGGGCCTTCAAAAGTTGCCATACCATAACCAGTAAGTGCAACAACCATAAATTTTAAAACAGGATCTGTACGTACTTTATCCCAAGCACCACGAAGTGTTAGTAGTCCGTTTATCATTCCTCCCCAAGAAGGCATTAATAACATTATAGAAAAAGCAACACCAAGGTTTTGTGCCCATTCTGGTAAAGCGGTATATAGTAAATGATGTGGTCCAGCCCAAATATAAATAAAGATTAAAGACCAAAAGTGAATGATAGAAAGTCTATAGGAGTACACCGGTCTATTTGCTGCTTTAGGAACAAAATAATACATCAATCCTAAGAAAGGTGTTGTTAAAAAGAAAGCTACGGCGTTATGTCCATACCACCATTGTACCAATGCATCTTGAACTCCTGCATACACAGAATAACTTTTCAAAGCACTAACAGGTAGTTCTAAACTATTAAAGATATGTAATACAGCAACGGTTACAAAAGTGGCTATGTAAAACCAAATAGCAACATATAAATGGCGCTGTCTTCTTTTAATCATGGTACCAATTAAATTGATTCCGAAAGCAACCCAAATAACAGCAATGGCGATATCAAAAGGCCATTCTAATTCGGCATACTCTTTAGAAGTAGTATAGCCTAGTGGTAATGTAATAGCTGCACCAACAATGATAGCTTGCCATCCCCAGAAATTGATTTTACTTAATAGATCGCTATACATTCTAGCTTTTAGAAGACGTTGCGTAGAATAGTAAACTCCTGCAAAAATCGCATTACCAACAAAGGCAAAGATTACTGCGTTGGTATGTAATGGTCTTAAACGACCAAAACTTAACCAAGAAATGCCTTCCATGTAATTTGGAAAAATGAAAAGGAAAGCTAGCATTAGGCCCACTGTCATACCTACAACTCCCCAGAGAATAGTAGCATAAAGGAAATTTTTAACGATTTTGTTATCGTAGTAGAATTGTTCTTTTTCCATAATAAATAATTAATTAGTCTTTTTAGTTTTTATAGTTGGTTTTGGATTCTCTTTAACGAGCTCGTCTTCAAAAAGCATTCTAACGGAAGGTGTATAGCTATCATCAAATTGACCGCTTTTTACGGCATAAATAAACGCTGCAAAAAAACCGATTGCAACGATAATACTGATAGTCAATAAAATATATATAACACTCATACCTATTAGAAGTTATGGTTCAAAATTACGTTGGATGCGTTTATTAAAACATGATTTTTATCATGTTTAGTTATTTGTAATCATTCTAGCTTTCTTCCTAAAATATTTGTAGCAATGGTTGTAAACACCACAATACTAATAGAACTTAAGGGCATTAAAATAGCGGCAACAACAGGAGCTAATTGTCCGGTTACTGCAAAGTACAAACCTATTATGTTATATACAAATGAAAGTACAAAACTCCATTTAATGATTTTTATAGCACTTTTTGAGGCTTTGATATATTTGTATAGTTGATTGAATTTGGAAGCATCTAAAATAGCATCACAAGCTGGAGAGAAGACGTTTACGTTTTCGGATAGCGCAATACCAACATTACTCTGCGCCAAAGCACCAGCATCATTTAAGCCATCCCCAATCATAAGTACTTTTGCGCCTTCGGTTTGATGGTATTTGATGTATTCTAATTTATCATCTGGTTTCTGATTGAAAATTAACTTCGTTTTACTTGGAAGTAATTTTTTTAAATTTTCAAATTCTCCTTCATTATCACCAGAAAGGATTACCAAATCGTATTGCTTTTTTAGTTTATTGAAGAGTTTAGATAATCCTTTTCTGTAGCTATTATAAAAAGTGTACTTTCCTTTATATTGGTTGTTTGTGCTAATATGAACCGCTGTATTTAAAACGGAAGCTTCTGAAGAACCTACAAAACTAGCAGAGCCAATTTTTATGTTTTCATTGTTATGTGACGCTTCAATACCTTTTCCTAAATGTTCTTCAAAATGATTTAAGGTGATGATATTGTTTTCGTCTAAAATAGCATAGAGTGTTCTACTTAATGGGTGATTAGAACCCCGAAGTGTGTTTTTTAGCAATGTTTCTTCGGAAGTAGAAAGCACTTCGCCTTCATAAGTTGCCGTACTTTGTTTATTGGAAGTAATCGTTCCTGTTTTATCAAATATAATAGTGTCTATTGCTGCTAATTGTTCGATAACGGAAGCATTTTTGACATAGAATTTTTGTTTTCCAAAGATGCGAAGCAAATTTCCGAAGGTAAAAGGAGCAGAGAGCGCAATGGCACACGGACAAGCAATAATTAACACCGCTGTAAAAACATTCATGGCTTTAGAAGCATCTACAAATAACCAAAAAGTGGTAGCTATAAATGCAACACTTAAAACCGCAATGGTAAACTGCTTGCTTATTTTATTGGTTAATGTGGTGAAGCCGTCTTCTTTATTTTTACGGAATACATCATTACTCCATAATTGGGTGAGGTAACTTTGCTCTACCGATTTTAGCGCTTCCATTTCTATAACTCCTGAAGTTTGTTTTCCTCCAGCAAAAAGTTTATCGCCAGAATTTTTACTTATGTTTTCCGATTCCCCAGTTACAAAACTGTAATCTATTCTTGCTTTTCCGTTAATGAGAATGCCGTCTACAGGAATTAATTCTTCATTTCTTATAAGCAGTCTATCTCCTTTTTTTATTTCGTAAACTGGAATTGGAGTTTCTCCCGTTTCCGAAGAAATCTTAGTTACCGCAATTGGGAAATAGGATTTGTAATCCCGCTCAAACGAAAGGAATGCATATGTTTTTTGTTGAAAGAATTTTCCGAGTAATAAAAAGAATACTAAACCGGTTAAACTATCGAAAAAACCAGAACCTAAATCGAAAATAATTTCAGCAGTACTTCTAATGAATAAAACAGCAATACCGAGTGCAATGGGTACATCGATATTTAAAATATTTGCTCGTAAGCCTTTGTAAGCCGAAACAAAATAGTCTTGTGCAGCATAAAAAACGACAGGAAGTGAAAAGGCAAACATAAGCCAACGAAACAAAGGTTTGTATTGCTCTAGCCAAAATTCGCCAACTTCAAAATACTCCGGAAACGATAGAAACATCACGTTACCAAAGGCAAAACCTGCAATTCCCAATTTGTAAATAAGGCTTCTGTTAATATGTTCTTTTCCGGTTTTAAAATCGTCTAAAGAAATATAAGGTTCGTAACCAATACTACTTAAAAGAATTACAATTTCTTTAAGGGATGTTTTGTCTGTATTGTAAGTAACACGAACCGTTTTCTTTCCAAAATTAACTTGTGAGGTGGAAATACCTGGGTTTAATTTGTTGCCATTTTCTAGAATCCAAATACATGAACTACAATGAATATGCGGAATATAAAGCGTAGCAATTTGTGTATTACCATCGCTAAACTCGGTTAGTTTTTCAATAATATTTTCTTGCGAAAGGAAATCGTATT
The DNA here is from genome assembly GCA_018067265.1 of Oceanihabitans sp. GTDB lineage: Bacteria > Bacteroidota > Bacteroidia > Flavobacteriales > Flavobacteriaceae > Oceanihabitans. Next base: position 4,386 of record JAGPUY010000226.1, read on the forward strand.
TACCTTGAATTTCCTTCGGAATTGCTCCAGGAGAAGCTTGTAAATCATAGTAACAAGTTAAATCATTTTCTGAGAAAATCTCATATACCGTTTTACAACCATTACAACAAAACGATTTTTCGTTAAATTGAATAATTGTATCACAATCATCACCACAATGAAAACAAGTAGACTTGTCCATAATTTTTTTGCTCATTTATACCTGTAACAAAAGTCACTAAACATGTGCTAATATACTATGATATTTGTCATGTTTCAATTAACTTTACAAAACACTATTAATAGCACTATGAGTAAATGTGAACAATGTATTGTGAGGCAATTCAATTCCCTTAAAGCGTTAACTAAAGACGAGTTAGTGCGTGTTTCTGCTTGTAAAGTTTCTCGGTTTATAAAAAAAGGAGAAGTTATTTTTGATGAAGGTGAAACCCTAAATGGTGTGTTTTGTGTTAAAGATGGCGTCTGTAAACTCTCTAAGCTAAGTGCAAATGGTAAAGATCAAATTGTAAAACTAGTTGTAAAAGGAAATTTATTAGGGCAACGTTCTTTAATAGGAGATGAGGCTTCTAATTTGAGTGCTACGGCTTTAAACGATATGGAAGTTTGTTTTATACCAAAGTCTGAAATTATATGGGATTTACAGAAGAATTCTAATTTTTCTATGGAGGTTATGAAAAATTTAGCACACGATTTAAAAGAAGCAGATAATGTTATTGTAAACATGGCTCAAAAATCAGTAAAGCAACGTTTGGCAGAAGCATTAATTTATATTAAGGATACTTTTGGGGTGGCGGAAGACGGTATGCTTAAAGTGATTCTGTCTCGTGAAGACTATGCAAATGTGGTTGGTACAGCGACAGAATCTGCTATCCGAATTTTATCCCAATTCAAAA
>JAGPUY010000234.1 GCA_018067265.1 Oceanihabitans sp.
TTGAGGCTTTGAAAAAAGAATTAGAAATGTAACGTCATTCGGAACTCGTTTCAGAATTACACAATTGATATAGGAGAAGCTGAAATATATTCAGCTTGACAAAAAAAGTAAAGGTTAATTAAAAAAATTCCTGCTTTCGCAGGAAGTAAACATGAGGAAATACACCAACATAAAAGATATATCTAATCTTCAAGAAACCATTAAGGAAGCCATTCTATTAAAAATGAATCCTTTTGAATTCCATGATTTAGGAAAAAACAAAACTTTAGTTATGCTGTTTTTTAATGCCAGTTTACGTACCCGATTAAGTACCGAAAAAGCGGCGAAAAACTTAGGTATGCATGTTATGGTTTTAAATGTAAATGATGCTTGGAATCTAGAATTTGAAGATGGTACAATCATGAACGCAAATACGTCGGAACATATCAAGGAGGCTGCGCAAGTAATATCGCAATATGCCGATGTTATAGCTGTTAGAGCATTTCCAAGTTTGACAGATAAGCAAAAAGACGAAAGTGAATTTGTGATGAATAGCTTTATAAAATACGCAACAGTGCCAATTGTAAATATGGAAAGTGCAACTGCACATCCTTTACAAGCGCTGGCAGATGCTATTACGATTACCGAATTAACCGAAAAGGTAAAGCCAAAAGTGGTGTTGTCTTGGGCGCCACATCCAAAAGCATTGCCGCAGGCAGTTGCTAATTCTTTTGTAGAAATGATGCAAAATATGGATGTTGATTTAGTGATTACGCATCCGGAAGGATATGAATTAAGTGAAGAAATTACCAAGAATACACCAATAAATAACAACCAAGAAGAAGCATTAAAAGATGCCGATTTTGTCTATGTGAAAAACTGGAGTAATTATAAAGACTACGGAAAAGTGCTAAGTCAAGATGAAAATTGGATGATGACTAAGGAGAAATTGGGAAACGCAAAATTTATGCATTGTTTACCAGTTAGAAGAAATGTAGTGGTAGAAGATGCGGTTTTAGATGGTGAAAATTCGGTAGTGATGCAACAGGCAAATAATAGAACTTTTGCTGCACAAATGGTGTTGAAAGAGATTTTGGAGGAAATGTAATTTAAGACCTGCGAGGTTTTAAAAACCTTGTAGGTCTATAACTAAAAGATACCCGCTTTCGCGAGCATAAAATGAAAATACTAAAAGTCATAAAAATAGGAGGAAACATTATCGATAACGACAATGCTTTACAGCAATTTTTAAAAGAATTTGCAACGATAGATGCTCCTAAAATCTTAGTGCATGGTGGCGGGAAATTAGCAACCAAATTAGCAGAGCAAATGCAAGTGGAAGTGAAGATGATAGATGGACGACGCATAACCGATCAAGTGACTTTAGATATTATTACGATGATGTATGCAGGGAAAATCAATAAAAATGTGGTAGCGCAATTGCAGGCCAATAATTGCAATGCTATTGGTTTTTCAGGAGCAGATGGAAACACGATTGTTTCTAGTCTAAGACCATCAGAGCCTATCGATTATGGTTTTGCTGGCGATGTTAAAAAAGTAAATACCGAAACTTTAGAAATTCTTTTAAATAATAATGTGACTCCGGTGTTTTGTGCGATAACGCATGATGAAAACGGGCAGTTATTAAATACCAATGCAGATACGATTGCTTCCGAATTAGCAATTGGTTTCGCGTCTATTTATAACACCGAATTGTATTATTGTTTTGAGAAAAATGGTGTTTTAGAAGATGTGCATAATGACGATTCTGTAATGGAGAACATAAATACAAAAACCTATAAAACCTTGATTGAAAACGGAACGATTTACGAAGGCATGCTTCCCAAATTAAACAACTGTTTTCATGCGATAAACCATCAGGTTCAAAAAGTTTGTATTGGGAAATCAGACATGCTTTTCCATAAAAATAATAAACACACAACCATTACCAAATGATAGAAAAACTAACAACAAGAGCGATTCAGTTATTGAAAACACTCATTGAAACGCAGTCGTTTTCTTCGGAAGAAGATCAAACAGCAGCACATATTGAGCAATGGTTTGTAGAACAGGATATTCCTTTTAAAAGAACGAATCATAATGTTTGGGCAACCAATGAATATTTTGACGACAGCAAACCAACGCTATTGTTAAACTCGCATCACGATACGGTAAAACCAAATAATGGCTACACTAAAGATCCGTTTAAAGCGATTGTTGAAGATGGGAAATTATATGGTCTAGGTAGCAATGACGCTGGAGGTTGTTTGGTGAGTTTATTGGCAAGTTTTGCGTATTTTTATCACAAACAAGATTTACATTATAATATAGTTATTGTCGCTTCCGCGGAAGAAGAAAGCAGTGGCGAAAACGGTTTAAATAGTATGTTGTCTGTGATTCCAAAAGTAGATGTTGCTATTGTTGGAGAACCAACCTTGATGCATCTTGCTGTTGCCGAAAAAGGGTTAGTAGTTTTTGATGCAGTAGTAAAAGGAACGCCAAGTCACGCAGCGCATCCAAATGATGATAATGCGATTTATAATTCGATTTCGGTTTTAGAATGGTTTAAAAATTACACCTTCGATAAAACCTCGGAAGCTTTAGGAGAAGTGAAAATGACAGTCACCCAAATTAGCGCAGGAAAACAACATAACGCGGTTCCTGCAGATGTAAAACTGGTTGTGGATGTTCGTGTAAACGATAAATATACCAACCAAGATATTGTCGATATTTTACAAAAGGAAGCGCCTTGTGATAGTATTATTCCGAGAAGTATAAAGTTAAATTCGTCGTCTATTCCAATCGATCATCCATTGGTGGTTGCAGGAATCGAAATAGGAAGAAGCACTTACGGTTCGCCAACCTTGTCGGATCAAGCCGTTTTAACTTGTTCGTCTTTAAAATTAGGTCCGGGAGATAGCACAAGATCGCATTCTGCCGATGAATTTATTTACGTGCATGAGATTGAAGAAGGTATTAAGATTTATATTGAATTATTAGAAAAAGTACTTTAATCGTACTGTCATTCCGCACTGGATGCGGAATCCAAAAAATAGGTTTCTGTATTTGCAGAAATGTATCGAAAACAAGAAAAGACTTCTCGATACAATGCTGATAAAAAATCAGAATCACTCGAAGTGACAAAGAACAAATCAACAGATAAACTAAAGAACATGAAACTCTGGGACAAAGGAATTAGTATCGATAA
>JAGPUY010000245.1 GCA_018067265.1 Oceanihabitans sp.
CCACTTCCTGCGGTGTTAAAATTGGGTATGGTATATAAAACTTTTATTTTTTTCGACATAAAAGCATTTGCTTTATTTAAGAATCTTTGCAGGATTCCCTGCGATTACACAATTTGAGGGTACGTCTTTTACAACTACCGATCCTGCTCCAATAACCACATCATTACCAATAGTAATATCCCCAATAATAACCACATTTGCACCTACCGTTACATTATTTCCTATGGTAGGAATTAAGGTATTATCGTTTCCTTTATTTCCTATGGTTAATCCATTTCTAAACTGAAAATTAGCACCAATCGATTTTGCATTAATCACGGTTGCAAACGGATGATAACACAACATACCTCCTGCAATTTTTGTACTTCTAAATATTTTACAAGGTACTTCTGGAGTAAAGCCCTTTTTCCATCGGTAGGTATTACGTTTTATTCTCCAAAAGAAAATAAAAGCGAAATCCGGATAATAAATCATCAAGTGTTCAAACCTTTTCATCAAGGTATCTGGTTTCACCGTACAACCTCTTACTTTTATGGTTTGATTAATATCTTCTTGAATACTGGTATTAGTAGCCACATAACGACGAAACAACTTTTTTAAAAGCAGTTTTTTAAATGCATGTTGGATAAGAAATAATAAACGTTTCATTACTACTAAATCGGATTAAAGTTTTGGTGTAAAATTCTTTATATAAAAGGGAACAAGGTAATAAACATATACTTTAAGTAAAATAGAAACCGGGAATATAGTTAGTTTCCATAAATACAAACGCAAAAGCAGCGGGAGTTTTACGGGTTTAATTTCTTGTAATAATTCTTTTCTTAGATTCTTTCTATTAGAAAAACCTTTGGTTTGATAGATACGCTTCCCAATGGTTTGATACAAATACCCATATAACATTTCTTTATAGCGTATAGGCACTTCATTCGCTAAATAAAAAGGAAGGTGTGATTTCACAAAACGTGTCCAATGCAGTGCTACCAAGTCTTCCTTTCTTTTGGCTAACTCAATAGTAGAAGAAGCATGCTTAAAGTACAAGTACACATAGGTATCTAAAAAGGCAACATTACTTGTCATTCCCAATTTAATATCAAAGGCAGTATCTTCTGTGTTTTTTATCGCTTCGTTATACACACCAATGGTATCAAACACGCTTTTTCTATATAAAAATGCAGGTGGTCCTACCACATGTTTTAAGTGTTCAAACCAATACATTCCCCAATAGGGTTTCTCTTGAAAGATTACGTTATCGGTTGCATCGGTTGGTTTTTTCGTTTCGGAAATTCCAGTATGCGATTTCACCATTTTACCAAATACCGCATCCACTTCTGGATTAGCATCTAAAACAGCAATCATTTTATGTAATGCTTCCGGATATATTTCATCATCTACATCAAAAATATACACATAGGTTCCTGAAGCTTTTTCAATTCCTAAATTTCTGGCTGGTGCAGCTCCTTGTTTCGGTTGTGTAAAAAGTTGTACTCTAGTATCTTTTGCTGTTAGTTTTTGTATGTTTTGTACCGAAGCATCCTTAGAATTGTTGTCGACATATAGAATCTCAAAATCTTCTACATGCTGATTTAATATGGAATGATAGGATTTCTCAATAAAATCGGCGCCATTATACACCGGAATAACTACAGATAATTTCATAAACTAAGTATTGTAATAGTGTTTTTTCCAGAGGGAAAAAGTTAATAACATACTAACTGGAGTGGAATAATAAACAGGATTTACGTTTTTAAACTTGTCATAAAATTCGGCAACCACTTCTTTTGGTATAAACGTTAAAAAAGAAGGATCAAAAATGCGATCTTGTAGTTCTTTATCATTTGCTTCCCCATAAAACTGTAATTCAAAATTACGCTGAATATACGGATTACCTAGTACTGCATGAAATTCGCGTTTTACTTTATGGAATATTCTATACGGTAAATTATAGGGTACTTTATTGTATTGATAATTATTTAAATGAAAAGGTTTTTGTTCTTGCCATGTGATATTTGCTATAGCTTTGTCTTGTTGTAAGTGCGCGATTTGCATACGTCTATCTGCTAAATACGCCTCTGGAATAGTACAAATAAACTGCAGCATTCTATCGTCATAATACGGCAAAGTAATAGGATGCGCTTCGGCAAAGATACTTAGATTCGTGGTGGTCCAACGATGTGCCCATTGTGCCGTTTTAAAAGCACGAACTCTAGCACTAATATTATCTATTTTAATGGTAGACAAACCCTTTTCTATTCTGGATATGAGATAGGGTTTAAAAGTACCTGCTAAACCCCAAGATTTCCAGAGTGCTTCCGCAAATTCTAATCCACCAGGTTTCAGCATTTTTTTTAATAATAGCGGGATAACTTCTTCTTCTTTAATATCCTCGGGAGCACCGCTATCAAAGAGTACATCTCCCCAATGGCCTAAAGAAAACACGCCTTTTTTCTGTTTCAATGCTGGCAATACCGCCATTTGACGTGCATGGGTAAATTCCGAAAAACAACCATTTATTTGGGCTAGTGCATCCACATCCTTCCATAAGTAGCCTTTAGGAATGGTATAGGACTCAAATTCAAATCCGCAAACTTTGGCTATTTTTTCACTTATTTTATGTTCTGGAAAACCTCCTGGAAAAGAATAACTATAGGCTTGTACTTTATTTGTTAGTCCTTTAAAAATAAGCGCCTGGCTTCTACTATCCAATCCTCCAGAGATAGGTAAAATCACAGGACTATCGCCAACTTGCTCTTTGGTAATCCTCGTTAATAAATCTACATATTCTTCTAAGGCTTGATCAAAAGAGATGTCTCTTGGACTATAATGCCAAGCAAACCAAGGCTCACTTTTAACAAGAAACCCTTCCGCATCTAGGCTATGCTCATGCGCAGGCAATAAACAAACTTCGTCTTTAAAATAGGTGTCTCCATCCATAAAAAAACCAGTAGCTGCATAAATACATATAGCCTCTTTATGTAGTTCATGAGGTATATCTAGTTTTGCAAACGTTTGTTTGGTAGGTAATATGGGGGTTTTTAGAGGCTTCATATTTCAATAACGAATATAGTATTATTCAAGGAAGAAGAAAAATCATTTATTGGCTAATTTAATTTTCGCTTTATTCGTTCGCGCTCCACTTAAAACACGTTGTTTTTAGCTATCTAAAGGGTACAAATACGAAGAACAAAAAACATGGTAATTACTCGCATTTCATAAACAAATGCACCTTGTTTTAATAATAAAATACATGTGCATGTTTCCAGTATTAAAGCAAAGCCTTCGCCAGTTAGATTATTTTATTAATTACGCGTAGCATTCTATTTTTCCCGCCTTTTATTCCCATAAGGTCTTGTGCACGTAGCACACCAATTATAAAGCTCATTTTAATCGCTTCCCATTTTGAAAATCGATTTGTATATTTCTTCATAAATGATTTTAAATCTGAAAGCCTTTCTAAATAGAGTTTTTTATCCAAATAACGAAGCTCCACAATTTTCTTTATTATGAGATTTTGATATTTCGGATATAAATCTGCAGTTACTAGCTCCATACACTCCATGTGTGTCTTTAGCTCGTAGTCTTTTCTTTTGGAAACTTCTAGTGAAGAATACGTACCTCTACTTTGATAGCGATATGCTCCGGTTACAATATCTAAAAATTTTATTTTTCCCAATTTAGATTGATATAACAACATATACATATCATCTCCTGGTACCGTTCTACTTAAACTATTAAAATCTCGATTTCTAAAAATCTTTGTCGAAACGGGAACCCATGTTGGCAAATGCTTCATTTCATAATCGGTCCTACGACCATCGTTTATAAGCTTTTCTTTAAGGATTTTTCCATCTTCTTGAATGGTACAAACATTAGTAAAACAAACTTCATAATCGGGATTTGCTTCCAAAAAGGCTACTTGTATTTGTGATTTTTCAGGATCGCTCCAATAATCATCACCATCACACATTGCAATATAATCTCCTTTACAGTTATTTAATAAATATAAAAGATTATCAATCATACCTAAATTTTTAGGCTGTTTCTTCAGATGCACATTAACAAATTGGTCGCTATCTTTAATCGCATTTTGAACCAATTCAAAGGAGTTATCTTTAGAGCAATCGTCTGAATAAATGAATTCCA
>JAGPUY010000247.1 GCA_018067265.1 Oceanihabitans sp.
CCTTCACCAAATAATAGATTCTGGAAAGGTAAAAACCCTTGGTTTGAGGTGGATGTTGTTCCGGAGTTGCAGAAGGAAATACAGAAGATATTATAATACAAAAACCTCACTATCTCTAGCAAGGTTTATATATTATTTTGAAGACTAAGCGTAAGCAAATTGAAAACTGTTACTGTCTACTGCAAACTATCTAAACGTGTTTTCCAACTTCAAATCCGTGTTTTCCTAAAAATTGGTTTCCGCTTTCAATAGCATCACCTTCTAAAGTGGTTCCCATAGAATCATTCCAACGGTTTAAATAACCAAATAAAGAAACAACACCAAGCATTTCTACAATTTCACCTTCGTCCCAGTGTTCGTGTAAACGTTTTTGTATCGTTGCATCTACAGCGTTTGGCACTTGACTAGCAGCTAAACTAAAATCTAAAGCCGCACGTTCTGCTTCCGAAAAAGCAGGATGTGTTCTGTACTCCCAAATATTATCTAATTGTTCTTGTTCTGCGCCATAACGTTCTGCAGCGCGAATAGCATGTGCTTGGCAATATCTACATCCTGTAGCATTACTAGAAACCCAAGCAATCATACGTTTTAAGGCTGAGGTTACGCGACCTTCATTAGCCATAACGGCTTTATTTAAATTTATAAAAGCCTTGCTAATCGCTGGACGACGTTGCATGGTAAGTACCGAGTTTGGACAAAACCCAAGGGTTTCATTAAAGAATTCTGCAAGCTTTTGGGTTTCTAAATCGTGGTCTGCAGATAATGGTGTAACTAATGGCATAATATTTTTTTTAGTAGTATTTTTGAATGAACAATAAACATCTTCTTTTACCATCTAATTGTGTTAGCATAAATAGATAGATGTGCATTGTGTCTTATTTATTAAAATAATCTTACACAAGAAACAAAAAAATCTTATAATATGTCTGATAAAATTACAACCAATTGGAAAGGAAATATGGTTTTCGAATCTGATAATCCGAGATGGGATTCTATAATGATGGATGCATCCGAAGATTTTGGAGGTACAAACTCAGGAATGGCACCAAAAGCAATGATGTTATCTTCTTTAGCGGGTTGCTCTGGTTTAGATGTGGTTTCCGTTTTAGATAAAATGAAAGCTTCTGTGGAAGGTTTTTATATGACCGTCGAAGGGGAACTTACAGACGAACATCCAAAATACTACCATACCGTAACCGTAGAATATCATTTTACCGGTAAAGATTTAAACGAATCTAAAATTAAAAAAGCCGTGGACTTGTCTGTAGATAAGTATTGTGGTGTTATGGAAATGTTTCGTCAGTTTGCAGAGGTAAAAACATCTATTCATTACCACAATAAGTAGCGAAAATTTTCTATATTAGTATATGCGTTGGACACTTAAACCAAAACCGGAAGCTAAAAAACTAGAAGCTTTACAAAAATCACTACAAGTAGATGAAATTGTTGCAACCTTACTTTTGCAACGAGGCATTGAAACCTACGAAGAAGCTAAAACCTTTTTCAGACCGAGCTTAAGTGATTTGCATGATCCATTCTTAATGCAAGATATGGATAAAGCGGTGGCAAGAATTGAAGCTGCTTTTGCAAAGGGAGAAAACATATTGGTTTTTGGCGATTATGATGTAGATGGTACGTCTTCCGTAGCATTAATGTCTTCCTATTTAAAGACTAGAACCGCAAATGTAGCAACGTATATTCCAGATCGTTATGACGAAGGTTATGGGGTCTCGTACCAAGGAATTGATTTTGCAAACGACAACGATTTCTCCCTTATTATCGCTTTAGATTGTGGTGTAAAAGCCGTTGATAAAGTCGCCTATGCCAAAGAAAAAGGTGTCGATTTTATTATTTGTGATCACCACAGACCTGGAGAAAACTTACCAGATGCTATTGCTGTTTTAGATCCTAAAAGAGACGATTGTAAGTATCCGTATAAAGAACTTTGTGGTTGTGGTGTTGGCTTTAAACTCATTCAGGCTTTAGCTAGTAAAGAAAATAAAACCGTAGAAGATCTCACCGAATATCTAGATTTGGTAGCCACCGCAATTGGTGCAGATATTGTTCCTATTACAGGAGAAAATAGAGTGCTTGCGTATTTTGGAATGCAAGTGATTAATGCCAATCCGAGACCCGGAATTCAAGCCATTATCAACCAAGTTAAAAAAACAAATCTCACGATTACCGATGTGGTTTTTACCGTTGCGCCAAGAATAAATGCCGCTGGAAGAATGAAGCATGGTAATTATGCGGTAACCTTATTAACCGAAATGGATTTTCCGTTAGCGGAAAAATATGCTGCCGAAATAGAAGAATTTAACACCGATAGAAAAGATGCAGATCGACGAATTACAGAAGAAGCTCTGGAGCAAATTGAAGAACAAAAAGAACAGGAAGGTTTTACTTCTGTTGTTTACCATGAAACTTGGCACAAAGGCGTTATTGGTATTGTGGCTTCTCGATTAATTGAAACCTATTATAGACCCACTTTAGTGTTTACCAAAAGTGGGGATAAATTGGCTGCTTCGGCGCGTTCGGTTTCTGGTTTTGATGTTTACAATGCCTTGGAAGCTTGCGCGGAACACATCGAACAATTTGGAGGACATAAGTATGCTGCAGGTTTAACGCTGAAAGAAGAAAACTACGAAGCTTTTAAACAGGCTTTTGAAGATGTGGTTTCTAAAACCATTGACAAATCCTTATTAACGCCTGAAATTAAAATCGACAGGCAGATCGATTTACATCAAGTGGATGATAAATTAATGCGCATTATGCGTCAGTTTGGACCTTTCGGACCAGGAAATATGACCCCTATTTTTGTAACCGAGAATTTAAAAGATACTGGTTACGGAAAATGTGTTGGCGAAGACGATAAGCATTTACGAATTACCGTAACACAATCAAAAGTAAATAAAATGGTTTGTATTGGCTTTGGTTTAGGAAACAAGTTGCACTTGATTGAAGATAAAAAACCATTTAAAGCAGTCTATTCTGTAGACGAAAACCATTGGCAAGGAAATGTGTCTCTCCAATTAAAACTGAGAGATATCAAAGCATAATTTATGGCAAAAAAAGATGTAATTACCTTGGTACTTATTTTACATTTGTGTTAAAATTTACAATAAACCTTTCACATGGATACATGTTATTTTTATCCTGCGAGGTTTTAAAAACCTTGTAGGTATCAAACTAAAAGATTCCTGTTTTTTAGTTGAAGTTGAGAGACATTAAGCAATAACCTCTTAAAAAACTAAAATAAGAAACTAGGTTATTTTACATTTGTACCGAAAACTAACATAGACCTTTCTGGTTTTAATGTTAGATTTTTATCCGGCGAGGTTTTATAACCTTGAAGGTATCAAACTAAAAGATTCCTGCCTTCGCAGGAAATTAATATGGCGAAAAAAGATCCTTATGCAGCATTACGAATTAAAGAGTTTAATGTTTTTCTACTCGTTCGTTTTGCATTAGTCTTTGCATGGTCTATGCAATTTATAGTGATAGAATGGCAAGTGTATGCATTAACAAAAGATCCTTTGTCTTTAGGTATGATTGGCTTAATGGAAATCATTCCAGCATTAGCCATGGCATTATTTGCAGGGCATATTGTAGACCAAAAAGAAAAACGAAACCTGCTTGCGATTTGTATTGCTGCTTTTTCGTTAATTAGTTTTTGTCTCTTTTGGTTAACCTCTCCAGAAGTTATTAGCTCTTGGTCTAAAAAGAGTATGCTCTATACGATTTACGGCTTGGTATTTTTTGGCGGATTTTTACGTTCGTTTTTCGGGCCAACCATATTTTCATTAGTGGCTTTAATTGTGCCTAAAAAAATATATGCGAATGCGGCAACATGGAATAGTTCTACCTGGCAAATGTCTCGTGTTTTAGGCGTTGCCTTTGCTGGCTTTTCCATTAGTTGGATGGGTGTACATTGGTCTTTATGTATTGTTTTTGCACTCGTTTTAGTTTCTTTATTATTCTTGTTTCAAATAAAAAGGAAACCCATTCTTAACGATAAAATTGGCGAACCTATGATGCAAAGTTTAAAAGAAGGCGTGCATTTTGTTTTTAAAACAAAAGCAGTTTTAGGTGCTTTAACCTTAGATATGGTTTCGGTGTTATTTGGTGGAGCAGTTGCTTTGTTGGCTATTTTTGCACAAGATATTTTAAAAGTAGGACCGCAAGGTTTTGGTATTTTGGTTGCAGCGCCATCTGTTGGTGCTTTTATAACCATGTTAATTACCGCGTATATTCCAATTAGTAAAAATGCAGGAATGAAATTATTAGTAGCCATTTTTGGTTTCGGAATATGCATTGTTGTTTTTGGCCTATCTACTTCGTTTTGGTTGTCGGTTGCAGCTTTGTTTTTTAGCGGTGTCACCGATGGCGTTTCCATGGTAATTCGTCAGACGATTTTACAAATTAAAACACCAGATCATATGCGAGGTCGCGTGTCTTCCGTCAACTCTATGTTTGTAGGTTCTTCTAATGAACTTGGTGCTTTTGAAAGTGGTGTAACTGCAAAACTTATGGGGACAGCAACAGCGGTTGTTTTTGGAGGAACCATGACCTTAATTACGGTGATTACTACCGCAATTGTTTCGCCAACGTTTAGAAAACTAGATTTAACAAAGGATATTGAAGAACATGAAAATGCAGAATAGTTTTATAGGCAAACCTGTAAGATCTATGAACTGCAATAAAAAGTACGTTGCTTTTTTATATAAAGTATATATCTTTGCAGCATGATAGGTAAAGTGAGTAAAGCAGTAAAAATTGCTTCCGAAAGAGATATTGTTATCTCCTCCATCAAAGTAGCTCTAGTTGTTGGTTGCGTTTTGAATTTGATAAATCAAGGAGAAAAGCTAATTGCATTAGATTTTAAGCAATTAAATCTTTTAAAGTTTTTTGTTACTTTTTCAGTGCCTTATATGGTTTCTACTTATGCCTCGGTAAAGGTAAAACTAGAAAGTGAGAGAAGTTAGTCTGCGGAATGCAATACGTCTAAATAGAGAATCCAATTTACAGGATTAACCGCTTATTTCTTATATTTTTTTGAGTTGGATTTAATCAGTAAATACGGAATTCCGATACCAATAGAAATATAAAAAAAGATATTCGCTACACTAGCATCTGCCATCCATTTGGAAGCGAAATAACCAATTATCATTAACGCTGCCATACCAAACAGCACATTTCTAAAAAGTGTTGCAATGCCTTCGATATTATAGTTTTCTTTTTCCTCCTTGCTCATGGTATTGTAACCAGCAATTAGGAAATAGAATTTTCCATATTTTATCAAAGCACCCAAAAGAATAAATATAATAGCGGTTACCAGCATCGTTTACGGATTATAGGTTTTTAAAATCATGTTTTCCCCATCAAAAACACCATAGGTGTAATATTGAATCCAATCACCAAGATTCACGTATTTAGCGTTGTTTTCTAAGTTTATATCTAAAGGAAGATGTCTATGTCCGAACACAAAAAAATCTCTGTGTTTGTCTTCTAGTTTACGTTTGCAATATTGTACCAACCATTCTTCATCATTGCCTAAAAATTTAGCATCATCGTCACCAGAAATAAGTTTGTTTTTTACCGACATGTATTGTCCGATTCGCATGGCGAAATCGGGATGTAAAATACGTTTAAACAACCATTGGCATATTGGGTTGGTAAACACTTTTTTCATGCGTTTGTAGCCTTTGTCTTTTGGACCTAAGCCGTCACCATGACCAATAAAAAACGTTTTGTTATTAAAGGTAAACTCTTTTGGTTTGTGGTACACAGGAATGTTTAGTTCTTCTTCAAAATAACCATCCATCCATAAATCATGATTACCAACAAAGTAGTAAATAGGAATTCCGGAATCGGATATTTCGGCAAGTTTTCCTAAGGTTCTCGTAAATCCTTTAGGTACCACGTTTTTATATTCTACCCAGAAATCGAATAGA
>JAGPUY010000250.1 GCA_018067265.1 Oceanihabitans sp.
AATAATTGTTGCTGTAAATCTTCATCTATAAAATGATTACCTCTTTTAAACTTTTCTATCAGTTCAAATTGGTCTTTTTGTACATGATACAATTCATTTATCAGATGAAAATTTATAGAAACCGTATCGTATTTAAGCACATCTAAAGGCTCATAAAAAGCATCAATATGCTGATTGAAATCTAAACAAATAGCGCAATCTCTGGTGATGTCATTAATTTTAGCTTCGTAAGTACTAAAAACAAGTTTCATCATTTCCCGATCGAAAGTGTGATACGGAATGTACACCGGCTTTCCTTTTTGTAATGGTGTAATGATGATTCCGTGCGGATTTGCATCACCATGATTTAGGTAATGCATGTCTTTTTTTTCTGCAGCTATTTCCGGACTCCAACCAATTCCGTCGATAGAAAAACGAGTGAGCGAAGTAGCATCAAATCCTAATTTTACTAGGCATTTATTGTAACGTTCTACTAATTTTCCACTTATAGGAATTAGTTCACTTTGGTATAAATTAGCGTTTTTTAATTTTTGCATCTTGTTTCCGTGAAAACGGTAATCTGGTTACTATTATTTTTTTATTCATAAGATTCCTGCCTACGCAGGAATTAACAAATTATGTATTTGTGCATATTGCAATAGCATAATTGTTTTTGCATCCATTATGGTTTGATCGTTCATCATCTCGATAGCTTTAGCAAAAGAAACCTCCATAACTTCAATTTCTTCATTTTCGCTTGCTAAACCGCCACCTTCATTTACTTGCATGGCATCTGTATATTCTGCCACAAACAAATACATTTTTTCGGTAACGGCTCCTGGAGAAGTGTACGCTTCTAAAACTTTAGTTGCTTTTGGTATTTTATAACCAACTTCTTCTTCCACTTCCCTAATAATACAAACTTCGGGAGCTTCATTTTTATCTATTGCTCCAGCGCAAACTTCGATAGACATGCCTTCGTTTTTGTTGTTTGCGTAGGCTGGCATTCGAAATTGTTTGGTTAAAATGACCGTAGCTTTTTCTTTGTTATATAATAGAATACAGGTTCCGTTACCTCTATCGTAACTCTCTCTAGATACCCGCTTCCAGCTTCCATCGTTAAATTGAAAATCGTAATCGATTTGATTTAAGGTAGCCCATTCGTTGGCGAGTATTTTGGTGGTTATGTTTTTGAGTTTGTTCATGTTTTAACTTGAAATTTTATATAAAAAACTGCTTCTCGATACTATTTTATTGTACCTCAAAAATCACTTGCTTCTCGATACTATTTTTTCGTTCCTCAAAAATCACTCGAAGTGACATACGTTTTCATTATTTAACTATTTATTTCCCAAAAGTTTCTCTAGCCTTTAAGTCTATATTCATTTGATTCACCTTTGCATCCACTTTTCGTTTAAAGTCCGTGTCTGCAATGGTTGCCACATTATCTAAATAGCGCACTACTTCTTGTCTTCTTATTTCTGAAAAATCTAAACCTTTCATATTGGCTCGCATTAATTCTTGCAGCATATTGAACTTGGTATCGTAATCTTTTTTGAAATAGATTTCTGGATTATCGAACCAATCTTCTTCTAAATCGAAATCGGTTAAACGCAGCGAAACGGCACTTTGAATATTACGAACGTCACGAGAAGAAAAGAATGGAAATATCTTTTGAATCTCCATATATAGATTCGCATAAAACAAATGATGATTGGTTTTAAAATGCTTTTCTACTTTCCCATACGCATCTAAAACACGCTGTTCTGTAGGCTTATTAGAAACATCTAGAATTTCTCCCATACTTTTTGCTAAACCTTGATCTTGCAGATAACTATAGTTTTCTGGACCTTGCATGTTTACAAAATCTGGCATGGTAGTATCTAATTTTCTCCACCATAAATGATCTTGATCTAAAAAATCATGTTCCGTTCTTGCACCATCAATTTTAAATCGTCCTTGTACACGAGAAATAACTGCTTTATCTAACATCTCTGGAAGATTGGTAAATAATCCAACTGAACTATTTCCGTAATTCACAGCATAAGCACCTTCTGTATAACGCAAAAACACACCAATTACTTCTTTAACTCCAGCAGAAACGCCTTGTGCCGTACGTTCTTGTAAATTATTTTCGGCATCATCAATTGGTGCAAATATTAATTTGGTAGGATCCTGTAAAGGTTTCATCCATTCTACCATTTTTTCGGCAGAACCACCTTGAAAGGTACTAATTAAAGTATCTGGCATTGGGTGAAATAAAAACGGAATATCTAAATTATCGCAATGCATTTTTAATCGTGTGGCAATAGCTGCAATAAGCATACTTTTTCCGGTTCCCGGAATTCCATAACCCATAAAAACAGGCATAAAACCACCAAGTTCTTGAAACGGATTCTTTTTTGCTTCAAAATCGTAACTCAGCATACGTTCTGTTAAACGTCTTGCAAAGTGCTTTGCATCTCTGTTTCCTACAATTTGTTCGAATTCTATTTTATTAAATTCGATACTTTTTGCGGTTCCTTGAAATACATTATCCCAACCAGAAACGGCGAAATCACTTTTTTCTAACTTGTAGGTTCTATCGACAATCGTTTCGGTGTATTCTAAACTGCTTTTTCGGAGTTGAATTTCATCGATTAATGCTTCAAAATAAACTACCGTGAAGTCAATTACATCTTTATCCGATTTTATAATATCTGGATGCGATAGGTATTTATCATAATAAAATAACTGACAAGCAATTCCTTTTAAAGGAGAAAGCAAAGACACTTCTGGAATACCAGCAAACTTTTGCTTCATAACCGATAGGTCGTCGGAAGCATATGGTTTTAAATCGTATAAAATTTTATAAGCAGTAGCAAAAAGCATATATGCCGTTGCCGTGTGCATTTTACTTTCATATTCTCGTTTTCCGTCACTATCTAAAGCAGACCTATTATCTATTAAAGTAGATAAACCAGATGCATCATAAAAACTATCCTTTATCCAAATACCTAGTGTAATTCCTTCTTGAACTGCGTAAAGCGTGTGATTTAAATGAATAGGAATTGCTACAGATTCTGGCAACAAACGCTTTTTTAAAGCTAAAATCGTTTTAGAAACAGAAGTTAAACTCACATTGCTTCCATTATTTGCTCGTGACAAATACAGTAATATGGATTCGTCTTTGGCATCCTTATCTTTATTTTTTGCACGTTGGCTTTGTTCCCATTGTACCGATTTTATATAACTAGTTGCTTCATCACGAAGCATATCTAATTCATTTTGTTTTATTGGGAATGTTGAGTTGTGTTCCATTTTTTTTTAGTCTTCAGTTTGCAGTCTTCAGTCTTCAGTACTTACTGTTACGGACTTACTCTGCTGTTTTTAATAATTTTATAA
>JAGPUY010000260.1 GCA_018067265.1 Oceanihabitans sp.
GTATCCGTGGAGCGAGATTGATGCCGAAAACGATACCAGTTTAGCCTTAATTAAAGAATGTGTAAAGCGTGGCCATGGTGTTGCCATGTGTACGCCTGCCAATCTTACCATTAGAGATAGTGTTACCAATGCTTTTTGTAATGTCATAGGTAGAATGGAAAAAGTGCCAAACTCTTTAAAAGCATTTTATAATAAAACGAAATTAAGAGAAGAAATGTTACCTCTTGCTGGTTTTGACGCTATTTTTTTTAGAGCAAATCCGCCATTAGACCCAATTATGCTAAACTTTCTAGATTCTGTAAAAGATGATGTTTTTATCATCAATTCTTTACAAGGAATGCGCGAAGCAAATAACAAATTGTATACGGCAGCTTTTGGAGATGCGCATAGTAACATTATTCCGAATACGCATGTATCTAAAAACAAGAATTATTTGGTACAGCAGATTAAAGAATCGAAAGCAGATAAAATGATTATCAAACCTTTAAATGGTTTTGGTGGTTCTGGTGTGATTCTAATTGAAAAATCGGCAATGAGTAATATTAATTCGTTACTAGATTTTTATATTAATAGTAATTCTGATGGCACTTCTAATTATGTAATTCTTCAAGATTATATAGAGGGAGCAGACCAAGGTGATGTTCGTATTTTGTTGCTTAACGGCGAACCTGTTGGCGCAATGAAACGTATTCCTGGAACCGATGATCATCGTTCTAATGTATCTGCAGGAGGAACTATTGCGAAGCATACACTTACGAAAGCAGAAAAAGCACTATGCAAACAAATTGGACCTAAATTGGTCAAAGACGGACTTTATTTTGTCGGTATTGATGTGATTGGAGGAAAACTGGTAGAAGTGAACGTGATGTCTCCTGGCGGCATTACCTATATTAATAAAGTATATAAGAGCAAAGTGAAAGTCGAAGAACGCGTTATCGATTTTCTGGAAAGCAAAGTTTTAGATAAACTACAAGCTTTTGATAGACGTTCGCGTTTGCGTAAAACTGTAGAAGAAGCTTAGTTTAGTGTTCAGTAAACAGTGTGCAGTAAACAGTATTCAGTAAATAATATTCAGTAATAAATTAAGTATGTCTAATCTCAAATTAGAAAACACTATTGTTTCGGTAGCATGGTTACATGAAAATGCGCATGCTCCAAATCTTGTGATTTTAAACGCAACCATACCAAAAATTGTGGATGGTGTTTCCGTTTTTCCGGAAGTGGTACAAATACCAAACACTCGATTTTTTGATATCAAGAAGAAGTTTAGTAATGTCGCAGATGCTTTTCCTAGCGCATTTCCTTCCGAAGCACAGTTTACCGCTTCTGCACAAGCATTAGGAATTAACCAAGATACTGCAATTGTGGTTTACGACGAAAAAGGAATTTACTCCAGCGCAAGAGTTTGGTGGCTATTTAAAGCTTTTGGTTATGAAAATGTAGCGGTTCTAAATGGCGGATTTCCAGAATGGAAAGCAAAGAACTTGCCAATAGAAACAAAACAAGAACACGAAGTTATAACAGGAAGCTTTCAAGCAAAAAAGCAAGCTGGTTATATGTTGTTTTTTGATGACATTATAAAAATTCAAGACGACCAAAACTATGCTATTTTGGATGCAAGATCTTCCGGAAGGTTTCTAGGAACCATTCCAGAACCAAGAGAAGGGCTTCGAAGTGGAACCATTCCAAACGCCAAAAATTTGCCGTTTGAAGATCTATTGAAGGATAAGAAATTCATAGCAAAAGAAGAAATACAAACTCTTTTTAATCAAGCGACCAACAAAAAGGAAAACCTTGTTTTTTCTTGTGGTTCGGGTATTACAGCTTGCGTTTTAGCGCTTGGTGCAGATATGCTTGGTTATAAAAATATAGCTGTTTATGATGGTTCATGGACCGAATACGGCGCTTTAATTTCAAAAGATAATACGATGCATTGGACTAAAAAAGAACTGGTTGCCTACACTTTATTGTATGCTGCAAATTCTAATTTTGAAGAAGATAATAAAGAACGAAACCTAATCATTGCAAAAGTAGACATGCAGACTTTTCAGAAAATTCATGAGGAATGGGAAGCCGATAATGACTACCAAAGTATTCAGAAAATTCAAGCAGGATTAAAGGAACATAATTTTACAGAAGCAGATATAGATAAGTTACTTGCAGAAGTGAAAAGTATGTTTTTTGCCGATGGTGAGTTTGATGTTTATGAACGCGCTATGTATAGAAGTTTAAATAAATTATTTCATGTTTAGCCATGCAAAAACTAACGGTAGCCCAAATAGTTTCTAAAATTGAAGCCGAAGAATGCTTTCATGCGGTAGCATCCGATTATTCCTTTACTATAAAAATAGAGGAATATGTGCATTATGCTTGTGCAGCGGTACATAACGGACATCAATTTAGAAAAGAGCTTTGGAATAACTGTTTACATACCGAGTATGAGCGTTGGTTTGAAGAAGATCCCGAAACCAAAAATATGGTACAATCGCATCCTATTGTGATTGCAGGAATGGATTCTAGATTTGAATACGATTTAAACCGGGATCCGGAAACCGCTATTTATAAAGATGCTTGGGGAAAACAGCTTTGGAAAGATAAACTTCCCGAGGATATGAAAACAAAAAGCTTAGATAAACACTTCCATTTTTACCAAGTGGTGCATACTTTAGTTACAAAGTTAGAAGAAAAATTCGGTGTTTGCGTAGTTTATGATATGCATAGCTATAATTGGAAACGCTGGGATAGGGAAGTACCAACTTGGAATTTAGGTACGGCTAACATCGATAATAATAGATTTGGTGAAAGCGTAGAAGCGTGGAGAAAAAGTCTTAGCGAAATGCAATTACCAAACGGCATACCAAGTACTTCCAAAATAAATGATACCTTTCAAGGTAATGGTTATTTTCTAAAATATATTACCAATACTTTTAAAAATACGTTAGTTTTGGCAACAGAAATAGCCAAAGTGTATTGTGATGAGTTAGATTATATGATGTATCCAGAAGTGTTTACAGCAGTAGAAAGCGAATTGCAGACCAGACTTCCAGAACACGCAGCGGCTTTTTATAAAAGGTACAGATAGTTTTCTATATGAATACAGCAAATACAAGCACAAAGGCCTTACTCGAAATAGACAATAGCATTGACGAACTTGTCAAGAAAATTGAACTGTTAAGCTATGTGAATCCTACAAATATTGAATCTGAAAAAGAGCGTTTCTTTGCGAGTAAGTATTTAACAGACCCTGTATTTACCTATCCAACAATAAATTTTGATCGTTTTAAACTGCATCGGGAATTGTTTGCACAACCTATTGAGCAAATTGAAGATGTAGAAATTAGAGCTTTATACGAAGACATTATTTATGCATATTCCGGATTAATAAAATGTATTGAAACTATTGGCGAAGGAAAAAAATTCTATTATAATTCCCTGCATTCCTTTGGGACACCAACCGAAGACGATGTGGAAAATGCAAAGTTTATTCTTCATTTTGACGATGAAAGCGAGATGGACGCCCAATTTCTTCCGAAGTATAATACCGAACAAACCGTACAAAAATTCCGAGAGTATTCCACGCGATATGATTTTAGTTATCGTATAGAACTTTCCGATAAGATGAGCGCTATTGCTATGGTTTTAAACAATATTCAGACTTTAGTAATTAATACGAATCATAGGTTTTCCGATAATGAAATTGAAGTTTTAACCAATCATGAAATTGGGGTACATATGGTAACTGCAATGAATGGTATGTTGCATCCTTTAAAGATTTTTTCGCATGGTTTTCCAGATTATGAAGAAACGCAAGAAGGATTGGCTGTTTTTTCAGAATATATGAGCAATAACTTAACGGTTAGACGTTTAAAAGAATTGGCGTATCGCGTGATTGCTGTAGATGGTTTGGCAAAAGGATATTCCTTTTCAAGAACTTTTAGAAAACTGCATCATGAATATGATTTAGATAGAGAAACTGCTTTTTACATCACCGTTAGAGCACATAGAGGAGGCGGGTTTACAAAAGATTATCTGTATTTAAGCGGATTAAAAAAAGTGTATACCTATTACAAACAAGGGAAAGATTTAAAGCTTTTACTAACCGGAAAAATCGCTTTATCCTATTTGAATTCTATAGAATCTCTTGCTAATAAAGGCTTCTGTGTTCCTGCAAAACATATCACAGATTCGTATATGGCCAATAAAAACACAAACAAAACCATCGACTTTATTTTAGATAGTTTGAAATAAACCTGTTGTTTACCGATATTTTTTACATTAATTTTTTACTTAGCTAATATACTTGTTCTATACCGAGTATATTTTAGCATACTAAATACTAACCCTACATTTGATCTATTAAAATAAAGGTCTCATGAAATTAGTAACAACCCTCTTATTGGTTACTTTTTCTTTTTTTGCAGCATCTGCTCAAGATATAGAATTAGTAAACGAATTACATATAACTCCTATTCGCACAGAAAATATTTCTGTACCAGCTTTAAACGAAGTACAATTAGAGTTTAAAATGGATACGAACGCAATAGCAAGAAAGAAATCGTATAAGAACATAATTGAAAATACACTTTCTGGTAGAAAAAACTTGATTTTCAAAAGGAAGCGAAGTCTTAAAATCTGCTAATTCGCGATATATTGATAAGTTATTAAAATGAAAAACACTATAAAACTAAATTTCGTTATATTATTAACAGTTGTTACTACCTTATTTTCTTGTAGTACTAACGATATGGACGATGACCAAAACGTTGCGAATGCATTAGTTGGGGAATGGCAACGTGTAGATTCTAGTGCTAGTTTAGCAAATAGTTTTGTTTTTTATGCAGATAATACTGGAATTAAAATAGCTTCGGAAGCACAGGATAACGGAACAGCAATTTCTAATGCAGTATCTTTAGAATGGAATTCTTCTACTACCAATTTACAATTAATGATGGACGAAGAAATAAACACGCCGTATTCTTTTAATGCAGAAGGGCAGCTTGTTTTAAGTGCTATTTCAGAAATTCCTTTTGTTAGAATAGACTAACACCATTAGCCTAAAAACTTATCCTTTAATTCGGGAGTAGGTATCATACAGGCATCTTTTTTACCATACCATTTATACCTGTTTTTAGCAATGTAGTTGTATACGCTATTTCGTATAAACGTTGGGACAATTAAAAATACGACCATTATATTATTCGGGAAACCTAAATGCTTTGCAATATACAATGCAGCAGTAGATTTAGCTTTCAATCCATTTTCATTCGAGTAGAGTAGAATGGAATCTGTTTTCTCGGTATCTATATTATATTTTTCAATAATCGTTTTACCAATAGCACTTTGTAAAGCCGCAAAGCGAAACACATGTTTCTTATCGTGTTTAATCACATATTGCACTGTGCTGTTGCATAGGTTGCAAACACCATCAAATAAGATTAGTTGTTTATGTTTTGGTAATTGGTTCATATTTTTTACCGAGCCTGCCTGCCATAGACAGGAAAGTTGGAATCTGTTTTTATTCGTTTTATTTTCTTTATTAATAAGATTGCCACGTCCTTCGTCCTCGCAATGACATTCTAACTTTTAATTTTACTAATTATTTAGCCGCTTCTACAAGTTCTAACATGGTGACACTAACGTTAGTCGTAAAAATACCGTAATTCACAACCGCTTTATTTTTTTCCATTTTATCAATAGTTCCAACAGCACGTCCATCTTCCATACGCACGCGATCTCCAATTTTTAAAATTGCTTTTGGCTTGTCGGGAACGATTGCTTTTTTCTTCGCTTCCTTTTTCTTTTCTCTAATGACTTCGACTTTCTTTTCTACTTCTTGTTTTACTTGTGTCTCTTTATGTTTTTTCGCTTTTTTCTGTTTGACCGTAACTTTTTTACGTTTCGAGTTTTCAATCTGAACCAGTTTAAACAACTCCGCCATCAATTGCTTTTTCTGTTTATTATCGAAGAATTTTTCGGCTAAATCATTCACTTTGGTTCCTAAATACACCAAACGTTGGTTACTATCATATAACTCTTGATAGTTTTCTAGTTTTTTCTGCACCTTCGCATTTATCTCTTCTAGCTTATCTGCTTCGGCAAGTTTTTTCTTTTCGTTTTCTTTTAAAGACTGTCCGGTTTTTTCTAGTTTACTTCTTTCTTTTTGAAGCTTTGCAATAGTAGCATCGAAGCGTACTTTACCGCGTTCTATTTTCTTTTTAGATCGGTTGATAAGACTAAAAGGGATGCCATTTTTCTGTGCCACTTCAAAAGTAAAGGAGCTTCCTGCATTACCAATAATCAGTTTGTAAATAGGCTCTAAACTTTTTTCGTCAAAAAGCATATTTGCATTCTCCATAAAAGGCAATTCATTGGCTAATAGCTTTAAGTTGGAGTAGTGCGTGGTGATAATCCCGAAGGCTTCTCGATGGTAAAACTCTTCCAAGAAAGTTTCGGCTAAAGCACCACCAAGTTCCGGATCGGAACCAGTTCCAAATTCATCAATTAAGAAAAGTGTGTTTTTATTACACTTCTTCAAAAAGAAATTCATCTGTTTCAGTCGGTAACTGTAGGTACTCAAATGATTTTCTATGGATTGGTTATCGCCAATATCACTTAAAATTCTATCAAATAAACAAACCGAACTGCGTTCATGCACCGGAATTAGCATCCCACTTTGCAACATCACTTGCAGTAAGCCAACTGTTTTTAGGGTAATACTTTTACCTCCAGCATTGGGACCAGAAATCACAATAATTCTACTGTCTTGTTTTAATTCTATGGTTTGCGGAAAGGTAACTTCTTTCTTCGCTTTATTGTTTAAAAGTAATAAAGGATGATAGGCATCCCGAATAAATAACGTTCTGTTTTCGTTGATTTCTGGAAGAATGGCATCCATCGATCGTGCGTATTTTGCTTTTGCAGCAATAACATCGATGGCAATTAAAAACTCCTGGTACTTTTCTAATAAAGGAAGAAACGGTCGGATAAAACTAGTAAGTTCTTTTAAAATTCTTACAATTTCTTCGGCTTCTTCAAACTCTAAATTATTAAGTTCTCTAGTATGTCTTAAGGTCGCTTCTGGTTCAATATAAACAATACTTCCTGTTTTGCTACTTCCCATAATAGCACCTTTCACCTTACGTCTGTACATGGCTTTTACCGCAAGTACACGTTTGTTTTCTACCACAGATTCGCGAATATCATCAAGATATTCTAATTGGTGGTAGGTATTTAAAGCAGAAGTAAAGCTGCCATTAATTTTACCTTTTAGTTTATTGATGCTTTGTCTAATTTCATAAAGAAGGGCAGAAGCATCATCTTTGATATCGCCAAAACGATCGACATTGGCATCTACTTTTTCAATAAGCTCTGTAGTCACTTCGATATAAAAAGCAAAGTCATGTAACTTGGGATAATACTCTTGAAACTTTTTAAGGAATTTTACAATTTCATTACAGGTTAAAGAAATGGATACAATTTTTTTAAGGCTGTGGATTTCTAAAAAGGTGTTTTCAATTTTTAATAGCTTCAGTTCCTTGGTAATGGTATCAAACCCATGATTTGGTATGCGGTTATCATTATGAAAAGACGATAGATATTCGTCCACCAATTGTAAGGCTACTTGTAACTCTTCTTTGGTTTTAAAAGGCGTAATTTCTAAAGCTCTTGCATGTCCTAAAGGCGTAACACAAAGTTCGCTTACTTGTTTTAAAACGGTGGAAAACTCTAAATCTTGTAATGTTTTTTCTGGAATATTTATCATATTATTTTCCACGAAAGTGGAAATGGCATTATTGTTTTATGGAATCCTTTTTTATAGCAGAACAAAGTTAAGCAATTGCCTTGAGACTTGGAATTTTAGTTGTGGCTTTAGTCCTTTCTAAAAGATACGTTCTAAAGCATCTTTTTCTATTACTATAATGAGGTCGACTAAATTTTGCTGGTCTGCTAAGCTTAAACGGTTGAAAAGCGCATCGCCTTCCGTTAGCATTTCCAGACCCATTTCTAGTCCTTTAATTTGTTGCGAAGTATAGGTGTTTTCTTTTTTTTGCATGGTAAGGATTAGATATTCAATAATCCCTTTGATTTTTTTAATCAGTACTTTATCATGTAAAACATCCAATAAAGATTCTGAAATACGAATAAATTTTTCTATTTCTTCCCGAGACAATAAGGTTATGAGTGCATCTATCTTTTCTCGATTATAAGGTCCTTCGATCTTGTTTTTTATAGCTTCATCTACCAGATTATTTTCAAAAGTATCTGCAGCTTTAAAAGATTGCATGGCTTTTAATCCGGTGTTTAATATTTTAGGAAGGTGTCTTCCGTATTTAAAGATCAGTTTGGTAGCATCTAATGCAACGCCTACTAATTTTTTTGGATGTTTGGTAAAGTCTTCTAGGCTGTTAAATGCTTCATTTAATTCTTGACGTTTTGAAAACTCGGGATACATATAATTGAGAAAGTATTCCCGAAGCTGGTTTACGGTTTCGGCATCTATAGAATCTGGAAGTCCGTAGGTATCCTTGATATTTTGATATTGATAGCGTTGCTGAATCGTATTTCGATATCCTGCAATGATTTCCTCTAAAACTTTGGCTCTTACCATGTGTTGTGTTTTATTTTTCGTGAACCTGCCTGTCGGTAGACAGGAACGGAAAAATGGTACTTCTTTTTATATCCTTCTTTTGGGTACTACAAATTTACGAAATTGGTTGCATGTTAGCTCTAATTAGTATTAAATTTGCAACGATTTATAACACCAATTATGAGATTTTTTTTACTGCTTATTTTTTCTGTTTTATGCATGAGTTGTGCTAACAAATATGAAAAATACACGAAAATTCCAGATTATATTACCAACGCGAATAGTTCGGATAAAGCCTATTTTGAAGCCTATGACAAAACCTTAAAATTATGGAATGTCGCTTTTGAAGAATTATACATTCCTACCACCGATGGTGTTGCGCATGTGATTGTTAGCGGACCAGAAAATGGAGAACCTGTAGTTTTATTACATGGTATGAACGCGAGTTCTACGATGTGGTACCCAAATATAGAAGCGCTTAGCAGTACCCATCGTGTGTATGCTATTGATTTTATATTAGAACCCGGAAAGTCTTTATTATATACCGATTTTGATAGTGTAGACCACGTTATCGATTGGTATCAAGAAGTATTGTTTGTTTTAGAGTTAGATAGCTTTCATGTGATAGGCGCTTCTCGTGGTGGTTGGTTAGCGGTAAACTTGGCATTAGATAATCAGAAGAGAATTAAAAGCATGATTTTATTAAGTCCGGCGCAAACCTTTACCTGGATTAAGCCAAGTATGGATTTGTTTAAAAATATTGCGACCTTACTTTCTTCTAAAGAAAAGCAAATTGCGCAAAGCCTAGAAAGTATGTCTAGTAATGTCGCTAATATTAGCGATGCCTATTTAGAGCAATATTATATAGCTACCGAAAAAGATTCGGTGAATCAATTTATGTCGAGCATGCAACCGTTTTCTAACGACGTATTGAAATCGCTACAAATGCCAGTGTTGGTTTTAATTGGGGATGACGATATGATTAATGAAAGACGCAC
Source organism: Oceanihabitans sp. (assembly GCA_018067265.1). Classification (GTDB taxonomy): domain Bacteria; phylum Bacteroidota; class Bacteroidia; order Flavobacteriales; family Flavobacteriaceae; genus Oceanihabitans. Next base: position 9,586 of record JAGPUY010000260.1, read on the forward strand.
CATAGCCATTGCAAAAATGCTACCTAAAGGAAAAGGGGAAATTATACAAAATGCAGGACACTTTTTATCTATGGATCAAGCGGAAGTTGTGAATGCAAAGATGTTGGATTTTTTGAAGTAGGATAACGGAATTTATATAGGATAATTCTATAAAGACCTGTAATCACTCTTGCTTTGGTTTTAATTGATCGATAAAAACGATTTTAAATTTCTCACCATTTGTTGTAATACCTTATTTTTTTCTGGCAATCAATAAAAGAGAATCGTTGTTATC
>JAGPUY010000011.1 GCA_018067265.1 Oceanihabitans sp.
CCTTTTTGTCTGCAGAATAGTTTATTAGATAGATAAGAATTCTATACATTATTTTTGCGAAATAAAATTAGGTAGCCTTTATTCAGTACGAGTCACTATCCGTACACCTAAATTTACTCCTAAAAAATAAACCCTCTAAAATCAATGTTTTAGAGGGTTTAATTGTGGAGTCGGAGAGAATCGAACTCTCGTCCAAACAAGTAACCAAAGAGCTTTCTACACGTGTATTCTTTTCTTGGGTTTTCGATTGCAAGCTGGTTAAAGACAACCCACTTACAACTTATCTTCTTTATCTTGAAAGTGCTTCAAAGCGCAACACAATCATAGTCAATTTTTACGATGCCTCAAATAGAACGCCATTAACTAAGGCTTTCCGGAGACATTTAGCTCTCCTACCTAGTAGGACGAGGCTTAATCTTACTATAATTCAGATTATGCAGCTAAAGCGTAGTTATTCTCGCCGTTTAAAAAGTTGAAATAAGTATTTACGAGTATAATCTCATTACTCGACGTGCTTACCGTTTCGCTAATCTCGCTGTCAAAACCAGTCGACCCCAAAATTTGTAATGGTAATTAGTGCGTTACCTTTTATTCATACCTCACAGGTTTTCAAAACCTGTCAGGATCATAAAACGTCAGGCTTTCGGCAGTCGCTTTTTTTGAGAAAAACAAAAAAGAGCTTCAACAATGCCTTAATCCTTAACGCGAGCAAACCTACACAAAAGCATCGGTTTACAAATGCAAAGTTATTAAAAAGTTTGTATAACCTCGCAATTCCTATTACTTTAGTGCAAAAATTATTCCAACCACATGTTCCTGACAAATATTCGTGAACTCGTAGCCAGAATAAATCCAATCGTATAACCATAAGATTCCCACTTTTGTGAGAATGAAAAAAATAAATTTTCAATGAAATTCGCCATCATTAAAGAACGCAAAAGCCCACCAGATAGACGTGTGGTTTTCTCACCAGAAAAACTAGCCGAAGCTCGTGCGCAATTTCCACAAGCAACCTTTGTTGTAGAGTCTAGCGATATTCGCGTATTTCCAGACGAAGCATATAAAGCATTAGGGTTTGAGGTGACCGATGATGTGTCAGATGCAGATGTCATGATTGGTGTAAAAGAAGTGCCTATTGAAAATTTAATTCCGAATAAAAAATATTTCTACTTTTCGCATACCATAAAAAAACAACCATATAATAGAACGTTACTTTTAGCAATGCTAGAAAAAAACATCGAGATGTATGATCATGAAACCATTGTAAAACAAAGTGGTGCACGATTAATAGGTTTCGGACGCTATGCAGGATTGGTTGGCGCGTATAACGGATGTAGAGCATTAGGTTTACGGGATGGGATTTTTAACTTACCAAAAGTAGAAAACCTTGCAGATCTAGATGCTGTAAAAGCAGAACTAGATAAAATTACACTTCCAAATATTAAAATACTACTTACAGGAACTGGAAAAGTAGCGCAAGGAGCAAAAGAAATTCTAGACCATTTACAAATAAAAGAAGTAAGTGATGCCTTATACTTAACCTCAAAATTTACAGAACCCGTTTATGTAATGGCAGATGTCATGGAATACGCAAAACGTAAAGATGGTAAAGTAGGCGATAAGTGGGGATTCTATAAAGATCCTTCCGGTTATGAAAGTAATTTTATGCCGTATGCAAAAGAAACCGATTTCTTTATTGCAGGACATTTTTATGGTAACAATGCGCCATATTTGTTTACCCGAGAAGATGCTAAATCGCCAGAATTTAATATCAATTTAGTAGCAGATATTTCTTGTGATGTAGACGGACCAGTAGCATCTACATTAAAAGCTTCCACTATCGCAGATCCTTTTTATGGCTATGATGCAAAAACCGAAACGGAAGTTGCTTATAACGCAAAAGGAGCCATAACAGTTATGGCTGTAGATAATTTACCTTGTGAGCTACCAAAAGATGCAAGTGAAGGTTTTGGCGATATGTTTTTAGAACACGTAATTCCAGCATTTTTTAACGAAGACAAGCGAGGAATTTTAAAACGAGCTAAAATAACAGAAAACAAAAAACTAACCGAAAGATTTTCATACTTAAAAGATTACGTATTAGGGCAAAAATAAAAAAGCTATTTTTGTCTTCGATTTTAATAAAATAAAACCATTTTTCATGACCAAACCCAAAATCTACAGCCTACTATTCCTATTTTTATCTTTAATCTCTTGTACCGACGAACCCATAGATTTTTCTATTAGTTCTGTAGATCCAGGAGGTATTAGTCCACAAGAATTCTTACAGAATTTTGGTAGCAATATGGAAGCTCGATTTATGGGTAAAGTAGTCAATGTATCTAATGAACCTATTTCTGGCGTTGTAGTACAAGTAGGTAATACAACAGCATTAACCAATGATCAAGGTGTTTTTTCTGTAGAGAATGTATCCGTTCAAGAAAAATTTGCATACCTAAAAGCAACGAAAGCAGGTTATATAGATGGTTCTAGATCTTTAACGCCAAAAGAAGGAGTGAATTTAGTAGAAATTATG
>JAGPUY010000278.1 GCA_018067265.1 Oceanihabitans sp.
GTAACTATTTCTTCCTAGAAATAAATTAATAGCATCCCAACTATCTGTATTCAGATGGTTTTGCGCGCAAGTAATCCTTTTTTTGCGCGTGATTTATATGTTTTTATATAAACAGTAATAAGGTGCGAATTATGATTAGAAAAGCAAAGTTTTACGGAAATGAAATTAAAGTGGATAATGTAGATAGTATTCTGCCTATTACATTACAAGCTAAATTTGAATTAAAAACAAGTATTGAGGTGTCTTCCAATCGATCGGAAAATAAACCCATTACGGTCTCTTTTGAAGAACACGACTTACTGTCTTTACAGTTTACCGATAATACCGAGTGGATTGGACATCCCGAAGATATTCAAGAAATATATAACGAAAAAACCCTAGAAAAAAGATCTGGAAGTGATGACGATTATTTGTTTGAAACGCAAATAGCCACAGACGAAAATTCTAGAGGACTTATTAAACGCGCTTTGGTTAAAGTGTTTAGTGTTTTTAAGGCTAAAAAGGTTGCCGAAGTTTCTATGAAAGTCCTTGGGGAAACCTATGATAAAAAAGTACAACCACATCCCGGTTTATATCAAGTAGATGCTAATTTTAAATTAGTGCCTTATAAAAAAAGCAAACAAGACAAATACCTGTTATTACTGCATGGTACACTTTCTACAACTATAGATGCCTTTGGTAGTTTGAATAGCAGCAATACTTGGCAAGATATTATTGCCGTTTATGGCGCAAATGTTCTAGCATTAGAGCATTATACCTTATCGCAAAGTCCGTTACAAAATGCTTTAGATTTTTTAAATCGCTGTCCAGATGATTGTACGATTGATATATTAAGTCATTCTAGAGGCGGTTTAGTCGCCGATATTCTTGCAAAATGTGATTTTAGAAATTATGTTTCTAAGGTTGGGTTTAGCGAAAATGAATTAAGTATTTTGAAAAAGGAAGATTCGTATTCCCATAAACTGATGCTAGATATTAATGCGTTGGTGGTAAATAAGCGCATTAAAATTGATAAGGTCGTTCGGGTTGCTGCCCCAGCAAGTGGAACAACAATTTTATCTAGAAGAGCAGACCACTTTTTTAATCTATTATTAAATGCGGTTTCCATAGCGTTTGGTGTTAGAAACCCGATGTATGAAGCTGTAAAATCATTTCTAATGGAATTGATTTCCCAAAAAGAAAATCCCGAAATACTACCAGGATTAAATAGTATGATGCCGGAGTCTTTATTTCAAAAAATGATGAATGCTGCAGATACCACTGTCGCAAGTGAGTTATATGCTATTTCAGGAGATTCGGATGTTTCCGGTGTAAATTTTAGTTCCTTAAAAGTCATTCTTGCAAATCTATTTTATCGTACCGAAAATGATCTCGTAGTAGATACGTATCGTATGGTTCATGGTGTGCAAAGAACGAATGGAATACACCTTTTTCTTTCCAAAGGAAGCAATACAAACCATTTCAAATACTTTTCCAATATCAAATCTTGTGAGGCTATACTTCAAGCTTTTAAGGATTCGGAACAAAATCCAGCGACGGTTTATAATATGGTACTTAATAGTACCGATGCAGATAGAGGCGTTATACTGGATAAATTTTCATTGGATGGTTTTTCACTAAAACCAAGTAATATTTCTCGAGACGTAGTTATTATTATCCCAGGAATTATGGGGTCTACACTAGCAAGTGACGATGATGATCAATGGGTGAATATGCGTAATATTAATAAAGGTGCTATTGTAAATAACTTAAATATTAGTGCCGATAATGTGAAGGCTTCCGGGATTATTAAGGATTTTTATTCTAAAATCAGCGAGTATTATTCTGGGAAATATGATGTGATTACGCTAGAATTTGATTGGCGAAAGTCTTTAAAAGGAGCAGCTAAAGAACTCAGTGCGCAATTAGAAATACTAATAGCAGCAAATGCGAATATTAATATTATTGCACATTCTATGGGAGGATTGGTTGCCAGACAATGCATGATGGATTTTAAAAAGGTCTGGTCCGATTTTTCCGATAATAAAAAGAACAAGTTTATCATGTTAGGAACACCATGGATGGGTTCTTATTTAATTATGGAAGTGCTTACTGGTCATAGTAGACGCGTAAAACAATTAGCTGCTTTAGATTTTAGAAATAATAAAAAAGATCTTCTAAAAATATTCTGGAAATATCCTGGTGTTTTTGAATTATTACCCATCGAAAAGTATAGCAAAAGACCTTTTTGGGATGCTCAGTTTTGGAAAGATTTAGATAAAGCCGCGAATCTAAAGCACATGCCAGATCCAAGTAAAAATGAGAGGTCTTTAAAAGATTTTAAAGCATTTAGAACTAGTGTGCTTGATTTTTTAAACGATTTGGAAATTCCTGAAAATGAAGACGTTTTTAAGAATATATATTATGTCGCAGGAAAAGCAGAGGAAACAGTATTTGATTATACCTTTAAAAGTAGATTTTTATCCAGTTATGAAAAACTAGTCTATAAAGCGACCTCTTATGGAGACGGAAGTGTTACTTGGCAATCTGGAATTCCGAAACAGCTTCTAGGTAGTACCAATCTATATTATTCTAATACCACACATGGCGATCTGGCAAATGAGAAATATATTTTTGAAGGTATTGAAGATATCATTGCAACAGGAAGCACCAATAAATTAAGTACGCAACAGCCTAAGTCTAGAAGTGGTGAAGTGATAAGTGAAGTATATCGATATGCAGAACCGTTACATAATCAACAAGATGTTGTAAAAGCGCTATTTGACACACAAGAAGTTGCAGCGTCGGAAACAGAAATGATAAACGTAAGTGTTATCAATGGCGATTTACGAATATCTTCTTATCCAGTGATGGTTGGCCATTTTTATATGGACCTGATTTTAAGTGCCGAAAAAGCATTAGATAATTATTTAAATAATCGGTTGTCACAGCGTTTAGATATTGGTTATTATCCGGGGCAAGTTGGAGAAAGTGAGGTATTTTTTAATTTAAAAACGCAACCCAAAGGAGCTGTAATTTGCGGTTTAGGAAGTTCGGATAACTTAACCACTTTTCTATTAGCCAAAACCGTGAAGTTTGCGACTTTAAAGTATGCCATGTTTATGCGGGACAACTATACGTTGCCCGAAGTTAAAAAATATGGCACCGGACTTTCCGCTATTTTAATAGGTATTGGTTATGGTAAACTGCCATTAGAAGATTCCCTTAAAGGTATTTTACTAGGTGTTTCGGCAGCAAATGCATATATAAAAGATAGAGGTGAAGGATTAAAACAAATTAAAGATTTAGAGATTATTAATTACTATGAATCTGTAGCGAGTCAGGCATATTTCAGCTTAAGCAGAATGCAAGATAATGACAATCGGATTTCAATTAATTTAACCAAAGGCGTTTTACGAAGAGCAGGCGCTAAAAAGAAACAACTGTATTCCGACAATAAATATAACTGGTGGTATAACCTTCATATCAATGGGGTTCTAAAAGAAAACAAGGATAGAAATGCAAAAGACAATGTGGTTGGTTTTAAATATTATTCATCTAACGGATTGGCACGAGTAGAACAAGAAATGATTGACATTGGTTTACATAAAATTAATTTCTTATTACAACAAAAATCCTATCAGTCTATTTGGGATAAAAGGCTATCGAAGGCATTATTCGAAATGTTAGTGCCTAATGAGTTTAAAGACACTTTTAGAAACCAAGCCAATATGATTATCAAACTAGATAAGAATGCGGCGCAAATCCCGTGGGAGTTACTACACGATCATGAAACAGGAGAAACGCCAGCAGCTGTAAGCTCTAGTTTTATAAGACAGTTGGTTACAGAATACGCAACCTATAATTCGCAAGTATCCCTAAATAATAATAATGTTTTTGTTGTAGGTGATCCTAATTATAATAGTGACAATCTGCCACAATTACCAGCAGCAAAAGAAGAAGCAGAGTGGATTACTAAAAAATTAAATCAATTTGGTTTTGAAACTACCTCTATGATTAATGCTTCGGCAGCACCAATAATGATGGAGTTGTTTAATAAAAAGTATAAAATATTACATTTTGCTGGTCATGGTTTATACGACCCAGAAAATAATGAAGTAGGTATCGCTATTGGAGAAAGCATTTGTATTGATCCAGCAACCATAAAACAATTGGGTTACATACCCGAATTTGTATTTATAAACTGTTGCTATTCTGGGACTATAAATGTCGAAGACGAAAAATATACCAGAGAACGGTATCGATTAGCAGCAAATGTAGGAACACAACTTATAGAAATGGGCGTTAAAGCTATTGTTATTTCTGGTTGGGCAGTTAATGATGCCGCAGCAAAAACCTTTTCGGAAGTCTTTTATAAAAACATGTTAGAAGGAGATACTTTTGGAAGTGCGGTTCAAAAAGCAAGATTGGCATGTTATCAAAACCATTCGAATACCAGTACTTGGGGCGCGTACCAATGTTATGGGAATCAATTTTACAGGTTTATTACCAGAGGATCCAAGAAAAAAGAAGATTTTGAATATGTAATTCCTTCGCAAATATATACCGATTTTGATAACTTATTAATAGCGATTAGAGACCAAAAATACAATAGTAATCAAGCGCTTCAAAAATTAGAAGGCTATTTAGAAAAAGTAGAGCAAGCGAACTTATTAGACGCTAATATTTTAGAAAAAGAGGCTTTGGTGTATAATGAATTGGGCGAAACAGAAATTGCATTGCAAAAATTTAAAGACCTCTTTGTGTATTCTAATGGTAATTTCTCTATTGAAGCTCTAGAGCAATATTGTATTATAAAAACCAATCATTTAGATAGAAAGACGTTGATCTATGACTTAAAAGAAATCGAGTTTTTAACCTTAGTAGGTAAAAACCCATGTCGCCTAAATATTGTAGGTAACGCCTATAAATTAGCATCCACACATTTAGAAACGAGCAAAGAAAAAATCGAATACCTCAAAAGAGCATTCGCAATGTATGTCGATTCGTATAAAACATCTATCAATAAATACGATGGCAATAGTTTAGATGCGATGTCTAATTTAATTTTTGTCGGACATATTATAGAGCTTTTAGGAGATGATAAACTAGAAGATGCCATCAGGAATTCAGGAGCTTTCGAAAACAGCGTAGATATAAAATCCTACCTAATAGATTTCCATCAAGAATTAGAAGATTATGATAAAACCGACTTAGACGTCTCTGTGCTTATCGGCATGGCAGAAGCTAATTTTGGCTTAATGCTAATAAACAATAAGTTTAAACCAAATATAGAAATAGATATTATCGAAAGATTTAAACATGTATTCCAGCTTTTATATAGTCCGCGATATATTAAAAACGAAATCATTCAAATAGACTTTTTGCTGTATTATATAAAAGACGAAATTATTATCGAACAATTAAATAAAATCAAGCTCGAAATAGAAAAGCTTTTAAATTAATTGGGCATGCCACTTTTCCGCGTAAGCTACAAAGTGTCGGGCTCTGAGAGGAGCTCAAACAAGTCGTTCCATCCCTAATGCAGAAAGCTTGGTACCGCCTTGTAAATAGCAAAGCAATTTATTTAAGGATTAAAAGTAAAAAGCCATTACATGTAATGGCTTTTTTTATATTTGTTAAGCAATCAAATTAGGAGCATGAATATACAGCCACTTTTAAATTACATTAGTAAAATAGTAACCTTAACGGACGAAGAAATTACTTTTTTAACCAGTCAAGTTACGTATAGAAAATATTTAAAAGGACAATATGTTTTACAACAAGGAGATATAAATAAATCCGTTTGTTTCGTGGTATCTGGTTGCACCAAAATGTTTTATGTAGATGCAGACGGTCAGGAACATATTATTATGTTTGCGGTAGAAGATTGGTGGTCTTCCGATCTTGGAAGTTTCATTTCTCAAACACCTTCCGATTTTAATGTACAATGTATAGAAGATACCGAATGTATTGTGTTTTCCTATAATAACATGGAAGAAACCTATGCGCATATTCCGAAGCTAGAACGTCTCTTTCGTAAAACCATTGAAAAAGCACTTGTTGCTTCACAAAAAAGAATAGTCCGAAATTTTAGTATGTCTGCAAAAGAGAGGTACATCATTTTTAGAGATAGTTATCCCGAAATAGAACAACGTATTCCGCAATATATGGTCGCTTCCTATTTAGGGATTTCCAAAGAATTTTTAAGTAAAATTAAAAAGCAAATAGCTTTCCAATAAAAAATGTTAATCTACATTAACATCATTTAATAAACTAGGTCATCTTTTCTTTCCTAATCTTGTTAGACCTTTGTGGTATACTTATAAAAACAAATAAAAATGAAAACAATTTTAACAGCAATTATAACATTTGCAACATTTTCAACAGCTGTAATAGCACAAAACAAAGACATTAATACTACAGATAGTAAAGTCGTTTGGAAAGGATACAAAGTAACAGGTTCTCATGAAGGAACGATAAACTTACAATCTGGAACCTTAACTTTTAAAGACGAAGTGTTAACTGGTGGAGCGTTTGTTATCGACATGACAACCATTAGCACTACCGATTTGGAAGGAGAATACAAAGGCAAATTAGACGGACATTTAAAATCGGATGATTTTTTTGGAGTAAGTAATTTTGCAACGGCAAACTTAGTATTTACCAAAGTAACCGCAACAGGAAAGAATTCGTATGCCGTAACGGGAGATTTAACTATTAAAGGAAAAACAAATCCGGTAACGGTAAATGTATCTGTTTACGGAAGCAAAGCAACAGCAACATTAAAAGTAGACAGAACAAAATTTGATGTAAAATATGGTTCTACCAGCTTTTTTGACGATTTAAAAGACAAAGCAATTTATGATGAATTTGATCTTGTAGCAGATTTACAATTCTAAATTTTAATAAAATTTGAAATTCAAAAAGCGTCCTATAAAAGGACGCTTTTTTTGTATTGAAAGCTTAAAAATTTAGATTAAAAAAATAAAAAACCGTTCTTTGTAGGGAACAAAGAAATATGAAGAACATTAGAGCCTACATAGAAGAAACCATTACTGTTAACGATACGGATTGGCAGTTGTTTTCTTCTAAATTAATAAAGCGGGAATTTAAGAAAAAAGACAAACTTGTTGAGGTAGGTCAAGTAGAGAATTACATCTCTTTTATCGAATCTGGAATCGCACGTTTTTTAATTCCTAAAGAAGATAAAGAAAAAGAAATCACCTTTGGTTTTTGTTTTGAAAACGAGTTCATTAGTGCTTACGATTCATTCTTAACACACGAACCTTCTTTGTATCAAATTGAAGCGCTAACCAATCTTTCTATTTGGAGTATTTCGTATCAAGATCTACAAGAAGTATATCAAAAAAGTTTTGTCGGTAATGTGATTGGTCGCATGTCTTCCGAGCGCTTATTTCTTATAAAATCGAAACGCGAACAATCCCTTTTAAATGAAACTGCCGAAGCGCGTTATCTAAAACTTTTCACAGAACGACCAAACTTAATTAAAGAAGTTCCCTTAAAATATATTGCATCTTATATTGGTGTAACTGCACAAGCATTAAGCCGAATTAGAAAACGAATTTCTTAACCTAGGTTCATTGTAATTTTTATAGAATATGCAGACCTTTACATACAAAGTAAACATTATGACTATTCTTATATTTATTGCCATTTTATGGTATACCGGTTTGTTTTTTCAAACCTTCTTTTTGCATCGTTATGCAGCACACCAAACCTTTACCATGTCTAAGTTTGCAGAGCGTGTATGCTTTTTCCTAACTTGGCTATTTCAAGGTTCCAATTATTTAAGTGCTTATGGTTACGGCGTCATGCATAGAATGCATCATGCCTATGCAGACACCGAAAAAGATCCACATTCTCCAAAATATGACGCCAATGTATTTACCATGATGTGGCGTACCAAAAACATCTATCAAGATATCAATCAAAAAAGAATTGCCGTAGCAGATAAGTTTACCAAAAACGTTCCGCAATGGGAAGCATTCGACAAATTTGCAAGCTCTAGAGTATCTCGATTAGTTTGGGTAGTTTTATACACTGCATTTTTTGCTGTATTTGCAACCGCTTGGTGGCAATGGCTGTTTTTACCAGTAGCGTATTTAATGGCACCAATTCATGGCGTGATTATTAACTGGTTTGCACACATTTACGGATATAGAAACTTCGAAGTTTCAGACACTTCAAAAAACCTTTTACCTGTCGATTTTTTAATGATGGGCGAAGGTTATCACAATAACCATCATTCGCATAGCGGACGCGCAAATTTCGGGATAAAATGGCATGAAATAGATCCTACCTATTGCATCATGGTAGTACTAGATAAGCTGCGTCTTATTCAATTGAAAAAGGCTACTAGTTAAAAAAATCTATTTACTTATTTGATGTCACTTCGAGTGATGCTGAGGCACGAAGCATTGTATCGAGAAGCGGAGTGATTTGTGAAGTATGAGCAAATTGTATCGAGAAGCGCAGTGATGCTGAGGAAGCATTGTATCGTGAGTAACGTCACTTCGAGTGATTGGAGAGGAACGAAAAAATTGTATTGAGAAGTTGGCATTACCTTTTGCCAAAAAAGGCAAAACGTCGGGCTTTCACTACTCGCTCTCTGCGAGGAGCTCAAACAAACCGATCAATCCCTAATGCTGAAACAAAAAAAGCAACCCTTAAAGGTTGCTTTTTTTGTTTCTAAAAACGGTTCGTCTTAAGTCGTTATCAGTTTTTATAATTCTTCCAAATGTGATTTTTTATCATATACGGCGTGATTTTTTTTAAGGTGCCATCCGTAATGGGATGTTTTCCATGACTGGTGAAATATTCCAAATCGCCCTTACTATTTTTTCCGTACCATAAATTTTCCTTTCCATCTATTTTAAAAAAAGCATAGGTAGAATCTGGTGCTATTCTTTTAAAATTTTCTAAAACATACATGTCTTTCGAAATGGATTCAAAAGCTCCTTTTTCTTCACAAGACACTGTTTCATAATGTGTATTATCTACCCAGATCATACAATTTTCTTTGGTGCTATCGTAAGTAATGTAACCAATACAAGTAACTATAATTGTAGAGCCGATAAGGCTTAATCTTTTATTTAAACTTATCGATTCTTTTTTAGTAGTACTTTTCTTTTGTAACGAAAAATCAGAAAAATTTTCGAAACCTAAATAGCCGCTAAGCGCATCTAGGTTAAATGCATTTGGTTTGGTTTTTTCACCTTCCTTTTTTAGTATGTAGCCATCATAATATCGTAATAATGTTCTTTCTGCTATTTCTTCATCCATAGCATGAAAAAGGTGTTTTGAAATTCCATATCCAGTAGTTGCATTAGAATCTTCCTCCGTTTTTTTAAATACTAAGTCCATTAAATTTTCAATTAACACTTCATTTTTAATTTTCTTTATTTCTGTTATTTTCATTTTAAATCACTAGTTATCAGTTGTTTCGTTTGCTGTCAGCATAATGTCAAACAGATGTCATTATGTTGTCACTAATCTTTTTTTTAATCTATCCTTTATTTGCTTCAGAACGGATTTACACCATAGTCGTAATATGGTTTACGAAATATATCCATTCTAAAATGGAGTTGTAAAGTAAAATGGTATTGCCATTTAGGAAGTAACAATAACTGTTTTACTTCTACACTCCAAACTTCCTAAAAAGAGAGACGTCTCTTTAATAATATCCTGTGTTGCTATGCAATGAAGCATCTGAGTAAAATCTCGGACAGCAACATTTATGTCTAACTTTTAAATATAACAAAATGAAAAAAATATATGTAATTCTCCTTACGGTTTTCCTCAATGTAGGTTTATTTTCTTGCACACCAACTAGTATGCAAGAGGAAGTACCATCGGCTACCGTAGATTGTTGTGGTGAGGATGGGGATTTAGACCCACCGCCACCGCCACCGCCACCAGCAGGAAAAACAATTAAATAAAGTAAATAATTAAAATTTGTTACTACTTTAGAGGAATGAAATTTTTAAAAAAATCATTCCTCTTTTTTCTTTTTTGCTCGTTTCTATTCGTGTGTAAAAAGGGATTCTCTCAGCATAAAAGGGATAGTACCTTGTATTATGCAAATAAAATAAGTCAAAGCAAATCTACGGATGCTTTAAAAAAGGCATATCAATTTTTTCAAAAGGATATGACGGCTTCTTTAAAAATAGATAGCAAATATCGGGTCGTTTCCGATTTATTATATATATCGAGAATAGAGTTTAAAACTGGTTTTTATAATGATAGTGAAACCTCTTCTGTTAAGGCATTATCTATTCTTAACAAATTAGAAGAAAGCGATTATAATAACGATGTAAGAAAGGTTTTATATAATCATTTGGGTAAAATATATAAAGAGAAAAAAATGTATCCGGAAGCGATTAAAATGTATAATGAGGCTTTGGTTTTAACCGAAAAATCAAAAGATAGCTTGGTGATTTATAATAACATTTCTAATATTTTAAAAAATCAAAAGCAATTTAAAGCGGCAGAAAAACTATTACTTGAAGCGGTGAATATGTTTGATCAAGCAAAGGATACCATGGAAAGAGCTAGAGTTTTAGATAATCTAGGCTTAATACAACTTAAACTAGGTAAAAAAGAGGAATCGCTATCCTATTTAAAGAGCGCTTTAGCGCTTAAAGAAGGCACAAGATCGAATTCAAGTTTGTATGTAAGTTATAAAAATTTAGCCTTGTTTTATAGTAATGAAAAAGATTTCTCAAAAGCGCATGACTATGCTTTAAAGGCATATGATGTTGCGAATACCGTTAATAGTATATCGTATAAATTAGATGCAGGAAAAAGACTAATAGAATTAGGAGATTATTCGGTAGCCAAAGAGTTTGTATATCTTAATGATAGTTTAAATACGGCAACAAAACTTAGCGAAAATAAATATGCTTTATTAAAATATGATGTTAGTATAAGCGAATTAAAATCCCAAAAAGAGAAAACAAAAAAACAGCAATATCAATTTATAGCATTTATAATCTTCCTTCTCGGTACATTCTTGTTTTTTGTTTTAAAGTCACGACATAAAAAGGAGAAAGTATTACAGGTGTATAACACAGAAACCCGCATCTCAAAAAAAGTACATGATGAGGTTGCTAATGATGTATACCAAGTAATGACCAAGTTGCAAAACAATAATTATCTTAATGAAGATGTTTTAGATGATTTAGAAGATATTTATACCAAAACCAGAGATATTTCTAAAGAAAGTAGCGCTATTTATATGGAGCACGACTTTGAAGATGCAATTACAGATTTACTTCTAAGTTATAATAGCAATGCCGTAAATGTTATAACAAAAGGTATTACCACTATAAATTGGCAATCCTTACCCGAAATTAAAAAGATAGCCATCTATCGTGTATTACAAGAACTTATGACCAATATGAAAAAGCATAGTAAGGCCAATATAGTAGTGCTTGTATTTAATAAAGAAAACAAAAAAATAAGTATTAATTATAAAGATAATGGTGTGGGTTGTACACTAAAAAAATATAATGGTTTACAGAATACGGAAAACCGTATAGAAACTATAAATGGAACTATTACTTTTGATTCTAGTATTAATAATGGTTTTAAAGCAAATCTTATAATTTAAATTATGTTTCATAAAGTTTTAGTTTCCGATGACCTTGGTAGCATCAATCAAGGTGTTTTAACGGTCTTAGATAGCATGTCTATAAAAAAGGTACAGCAAGTACAATATTGTGATGATGCGTATTTAAGGATCAAGAAAGCCATTTTAGATGATGCTCCTTATGATTTATTAATAACCGATTTATCTTTTGTAGCCGATTATAGAGAACAACAATTTGCTTCTGGAGAAGAATTAGTAATCGCTTTAAAGAAAGAACATCCAGAATTAAAAATAATAGTGTATTCTGTAGAAGATCGTTTACAAAGAGTACGGAGTTTAATGGGTACACATAATACCAATGCCTATGTATGCAAAGGCAGAAGAGGTTTAATAGAATTAGGAAAAGCCATTAAAGCGGTATCTAATGATGAGATTTATGTATCCCCACAAGTAGAGCAAGCATTAAGTGAAAAAACAAATTTAGAAATCGATGATTTTGATATCGAGTTAGTAAAACTTCTTTCTAATGGTTTATCTCAAGATGAGATTAGTGCACATCTTAAATCTAATAATATTACACCAAGTAGTTTAAGTTCTATAGAGAAACGCCTGAATAAATTACGCATTCAATTTAAAGCCAATAATGCGATTCACTTAATAGCAATTGTTAAGGACTTAGGATTGATTTAAAAAAATCTACCTTTTACGGGAAACAGTAATACACGTAGTAATTCTTTGCTTAAAATTGCATGCTCGTTATTACAATCAGCAAATTAGGGAAATGAAGAGGTAATCAGAAATGGTTGCCTCTTTTTTTTTGGTTTACGGTTTACCGTAAGGATATCATTTTTAAAGGGTTTAAGTTTGAAGTGTTAAACTTTTAAAACTTAAAATTATGGCAAAAAACACAAACAGACCTCCAAATGCACCAAGTACCACAGGAAATCCATCAGGTGGTAATAGAGGAAACAACGCTCCTAAACCTTCAGTACCTGTTAGACCTTCTAAGCCTAAAAGAAAATAAAATGAAAAAATTTATAATAATAACAATTTTAACATTAATAGGAGTTAAATCTATTGCTCAAGATAGTAAAGAACAAAATTCTAAAATGCAAGAATTTGTCTCTAAAACTGGAACAATTTTGAAATTTGAAGA
>JAGPUY010000279.1 GCA_018067265.1 Oceanihabitans sp.
CCTTCAAATTGGTTGAAAATGTAATTCTCTTGTATGTTTTTAAAACGGAAGCTATTGTCTTTTAAACTAAAAACATCTGCGTTAAAAATAGGTTTTAGCAGTTTGTTTATTTCTTCTTTTTTAGAAAGACATTCTTGAAACAAGCTAGTATCTTGTTTCGTGAATAACTCATAACCTCCTAACTGTTGGTAGTTCATTGTTTTATCTCCTAAAGTGTTTCTTAGCAGCTGTAAGACATTTACACGTTTTTTAACCAGCGCTATAACTTCTTGTTCTGTATGTGTATTTAAATCGTCTAGAATTTCGCTTAGACTACCAAAACAGGAAAAGCCTGCATTTTTGGTACTTGCACCTTGAGGCAAGATTCCTTTTTCTAGAATTAGAATTTTTGCTTTTGGGAATTTCTCTTTTAGGTGCAAAGCACAATTCAATCCAACAATACCACTACCAACAATGGTGTAGTCCATGTTGGAGAGCCATGTTTTTATTTCCCAATACGATACGTTCATGATGCTAATTTAGGGTTTTAATTGGAAATTCTACTCTGTGTTAAGGATTGAGCAATTGTTGGAGCTCCTCGCAGAGAGCGACTTGTGAAAGCCTGACTTTTGCTTTCTTAAAAAAGCAAAAGTAACACCATAAAGCTGGACTAACAAAGCTATGGTTTATAAATAAAAAAGCTCCGAAATTGCTTTCGGAGCTTGAATAAAAAGGAAAATAAATTATTTAATGATTATTTTCTTAGTGGTCTTACTTCCGTTACTTTCTATATTTAATAAATAGATTCCAGAAGATAAATCGTTAACATTTAGTGTTCTTATTGCGGTTTTGCTGTTATTAAACTGGTTATAAACGCGTCTTCCTCTAATGTCAAATATCGAAATATTAAGATCGTCTGTATTGTTTGATTTAATATGAAGCGTTCCTTCTGTTGGGTTAGGATAGATAAGGAATGTATTTGCATTGAAATCATCTACACTTAATTCGGTTAAAACATTTACCGTGTAATCTTCTATTTGTCCCCAAAAACCAGTTTCGCACGGTCCAAAATCGTTATTAACATTATCTGTGTTTTTCATACCTACTCGCATTCTAGTAGCTCCTAATACCGCATCTGCAGGTACCGTAATGGATAATCCAGATCCTGAAGTAGGTTCATCTACAACATTATTTGCTGTCCCTAAATCATATTCCTCTCCCGGGTCATTAAAACTACAATTCTGGTTCCAATCAATCCAAACTTTATTCACATAGAAATAAGCACCATTAGAATTCACATGTACTGTAATCTCGTGAGACGAATTTCTTTGGATATCTGTAGAAATAGAAGTGAAATCTTGATACGGATCATCTGCACTTGCTGCTGTAGTAACATTATTAATTGTATTAAATAGTACTCTAGTAATCCTGTCAGCATCCGTACTAGTAGCAGCAGATGCACAAACGCCATCGGCCACCGTCAACATTGCTGTTGCTGTTTTAACAACAGATGGAGCAGTTGCTGTAACGGTTATTGTGTAATCTCCAGGTGTTTCGCCTATAAGACCAGATACATCCATTGTAAATGTACCATCTGCATTTAAAGATGTAGGTGTAAAAGCAATATTTGCTCCTGGTAATGCTGGTGCTATTGTAGCTGTAAATGTTGTGTTTTCAGAAAAACCGTTAGAAGTAACATAGTTAAAATCATAACTTACGGCATCTAAATTACATGCAGATTGCCCGCCAGTTAAATTACTTATACTAAAATCAGAATCATTAGAAAGGGAGAAAACATCTGTAATCGCATAAAAAACGTTGTCTGCAGCTTCTACTAAGATTCTTGAATTATTATTTGCTGTAATATTTGGAACGGTAATAGATGCAGCTCCAGTATTTGCTACTCCTGTTGCTAATGTAGTATTAAAGTTTGCACCACCATCTGAAGAGAATAATATATTTACCGTTTGGCAATTAATGGTTGCATTGTTAGATTGACCAACAACCCAAGTTACCGTTTGTGAGCTCCCAGGAGCCCAAGTTGGTGGAGTAGCTACTGTAAATGGTGCAACATTTTCTACAGTTACTGTCATTTCATCGGATTGTGTATTTCCTGCCACTGCAGCATTATCTCTCACGGTAAATAAGAATCCCATGGTTCTAGCAACAGAAGGCACTACTTCCCAAGTGGAAGCTAAAGAACCAGATAATACCGTATTAAATTCTGGAAAATATCTAACAGGAACCGTTTTTGGATCTAAGGATCTAAAGGTTGGTCCGCCAGTATTAGTTGATTCTGGAGGCATTGGTGCTGGAGTAGTATCATTTTGTTCCCAGGAATAGGTTAATGTATCTCCATCGTTATCTGAACCAACTCCTGTAAGTTTAAATGCGGTAGAAGGCGGAATAGCAAAATCTGTTCCAGCTTCTGCTGTTGGTGCCGTATTTCCAGTTGGGTCCACTGTTCCACAGGTACTACCCGATCCAGCAGAAATGTTTATCCACATTTCTTTAATATTTTCACCGTGAAAATAATCATCACTATTACTTTGTACATTTGGCGCACAAATACCTGCATAACCCATTATAGACGAAGCACTTCCGGGTTCTACAGAAACAGAACTTCTATTACAACTATTATTTTGTGTATGGTTTCCTCCAAATTGGTGTCCCATTTCATGTGCTACATAATCAATATCAAAAGCGTCACCTACAGGTGCTCCAGATCCAGTTACACCTCCTGCTTTACTTCCGGTACAAGGAGAGTTTAAGTAAGCAACGCCACCGCCACCAGTACTAAAAACATGTCCGATATCGTAATTTGCAGAACCAATATTAGTATCGCATTCTGTTTGGTTTTCCCCTAACATCGCCGATCCATTATTATTGGTGTAATTATCTGAATTAACATCTGGTCCTAAGTTTATAATACTCGTATTATCGACCATTGTCATGGTTAATCCTAGGTCGCGAACATACACGCCATTTACACGATTCATTGTAGTAGTCATCGCCGCCATAACACCTCCAACGGTTCCACCATGGTATTGTGCGTACTCTACAGTACATGCTAAGGCTAATCTATAGGTTCTTAATTGGCCATCGTCTGCATTTCGAAGCGCCATATATTCTGCATTAGAAATACCACTTTTTTCCATTACAGATTCTGTTTCGCAAAGAAATGAATCTGAATTGAAATCTCCTTCCGAATTAATAAATGTGATATATGTTTTTAAATCCTTAGCATATGGTTCTA
>JAGPUY010000281.1 GCA_018067265.1 Oceanihabitans sp.
CAAACTCTAAAGATTTCAGTTTGCTCTCCATGTTTTTGTATTCTTTTTGCTCAGTGTAGGACAGCTTTGTCTTTGTCTCTTTTTTCCAAGATTTCTTTTCTTTTTTATCGTCCGCGTTTTCTTCTATTGCGGGTTGACTATCGTCGTATGCTCTAAAATCACTGTAGTTTCCAGGGAAATCTTCCACAACGCCTTCGCCTCTAAAAACAAAAAGGTGGTCTACAATTTTATCCATGAAATACCTGTCATGCGAAACTACAAGCAAGCAACCAGGGAAATCTAGTAAGAAACTTTCTAATACATTTAGCGTTACAATGTCTAAATCATTAGTAGGTTCATCTAGAATTAAGAAATTCGGATTTTGAATTAAAACCGTACATAAATACAGTCTTTTTCGTTCTCCACCACTTAGTTTTTCAACAAAATCATATTGCTTTTTTCTGTCAAAAAGAAAACGTTCTAAAAGCTGTTGTGCGCTTATTTGTTTTCCTTTTTTTAGTGGAATATAATCTCCAAATTCGCGTACTACATCTATAACTTTTTGGTTTGGTTTTATGTCTATACCGCTTTGCGTATAGTATCCGAATTTTACGGTTTCACCAATTACGATTCTTCCGGAGTCTGGTTGTGCCGTTTGTGTAAGAATATTTAGAAAGGTAGATTTTCCTGTTCCGTTTTTACCAATAATACCAATGCGTTCTCCTTTTTGAAAGTTGTATTCAAATTGGTCTAATATCACTTTGTCTTTAAAAGACTTCGATATTTTGTGGATCTCGATAATTTTGGTTCCCAGACGCTCCATATTCAGCTCTAGCTGCATTTCATGGTCGTTTCTGCGTTGGTGTGCTCTGTGTTTTATTTCGGTAAAATCATCTATTCTAGATTTAGACTTTGTCGTTCTTGCCTTTGGCTGTCTACGCATCCAGGTAAGTTCTTTTTTATAGAGTTGTTTTGCTTTACCAGTTTCAACGGTTTCTATATTTATGCGTTCTTCTTTCTTTTCTAAATAGTACGAGTAGTTTCCTTTGTACGAGAATAATTCGCCTTGGTCTAATTCGATAATTTCATTACAAACACGCTCTAAAAAATAGCGATCATGCGTTACCATAAAAAGGGTGATGTTTTCTTTCGCAAAAAAGGATTCTAACCACTCAATCATTTCTAAATCTAAATGATTGGTTGGCTCATCCAGAATTAGTAAGTCTGGTTTGTTAATTAATGCATTGGCTAAAGAAAGACGTTTTTTTTGTCCGCCAGAAAGGGTACTCACTTTTTGATCAAAACCTTCTAGATTTAGCTTGAATAAGATTTGTTTGTATTGTGTTTCAAAATCCCAAGCATTATACATATCCATGTTTTCAAAAGCTTTTTGATAGGCTTCTTCGTCTTCCGGATTTAAAAGCGCTTTTTCATAGGCTTCAATCACTTTTAGAATTTCATTATCCGAACTAAAAATAGTTTCTTCAATGGTTAGATTTTGATCTAAAATAGGTTCTTGTGGCAAGAAGGAAACTACAATATCTTTTCTGAAAATGACTTGACCAGTATCTGGCGTATCTAATTTTGCTAGAATGTTTAGAATGGAAGTTTTTCCAGTTCCGTTTTTAGCTACAAAAGCTACTTTTTGATCTTTATGAATACTAAAAGAAATGTCTTGGAAAAGGGTAAGTTCGCCATATGATTTCGATATATTTTCTACGTTTAGATAATTCAAATTTTATATTTTTTACAAATAACGCACAAAAAACCAAAAAAAGTTCCATAAGTTTTTATATTCCTCTTGAAAAGTTATATTTGTTACAAAACATTAAACTTCAAAAATGAAGAGATTAATTCTTGCGCTTTCTCTACTGATTACTGTGTTTGTCAGTTCTTGTATTCCGCATAAAGACACTTTGTATATTCAAGAAAAAGAAGGGGCTATAGATTCTTTACAAACGATAGTAGAACAGCAAAAGCCGTATCGTGTTCAAATTAACGATATCTTAAACATTCGTGTAAAAGCATTAGATCAAGAGAATGTACAAATATTTAACCCAATAGGAAATGGAGATCTGAATGCAAGTGGTGTAGAGAAATCTTATTTTGATGGGTTTACTGTAGATTTACATGGAAATATTAGAATTCCAACATTAGGTAAAATGAATGTTTTAGGATATACTACGGAAGAGATTGAGCAAATGATAGAAAAAAAGTTGTTAGCAGAAGAATTTAAAGAAACCGCTAATATTTTTGTAACGGTAAAACTCACCGGGTTAAAATACATTACCACTGGAGAAATTGGGAATACCGGAACTAAAATCTTGTTTCAAGAACGAGTAAATATTCTCGAAGCGATTGCAAATTCTGGAGATATACCAGTAACTGGGGATAAGAAAGATGTGCTACTTATTAGACAATATCCACAAGGACAAAAAATTCACCATCTCGATTTAACCGATATTAATGTGATGCATTCTCCTTATTATTATATCCAACCTAATGATATGATTTATGTAAAACCATTAAAGCAAAAAGCTTGGGGGACAGGAACCAATGTGCTACAGAACATAGGAGCAGTTGCTACCGTATTATCCCTAATAACCACTTCTATTATATTATTTCAACGCATATAAGTTATGGCTTACAACGAATTTGACGATATAGAAAGTATGGAGTCTAATCGCATATCTTTCGATTTTAAAGGCTTTTTGTTTAAGGTTATTAATTTATGGAAGTTTGTGTTATTATGTATTGGAGCGGCATTGATTATTGCCTATCTGATCAATGTGCGAAAAGAGAATGTGTATAAACTAGATTCTTTAATTAGTGTAGAGAATGATCAAAATCCTTTTTTCACGGCCAACACCAGTATCTCTTTTAATTGGGGAGGTGTTTCAGGAAAAATGGGGAAGACTATTACCACTTTAAAGACTAGAACACATAACGAAAAGGTTGTAGATTCTTTGCAATTCTATATGAACTATTTTGTAGACGGAAAATACAAAAAGGTAGATATTTATAAGCAAGCGCCATTTAAGGCTGTGTTAGATCTAACAAAACCACAAGTGCTTAATAAATATATTGGTGTTCGTTTTATTAGTTCTGTTCAGTTCGAGATTTTTACAGAATTTGAAGGAACAAAAGGTCGAGGGCAAAGATATGACACTAAAGAGGTTGCTTCTGTTGAAGTCCCTTTAGGTGCATTTAGCAAAGTGTATGCTGTTGGAGAGAAAGTCGCATTGCCATTTTTTAGTGGAACTCTTGAGTTTAGAACGGAAAAGCAAATAAAACCAGGAACCGAGTTTTATTTGCGTTTTAATAGTTTTGATGCTGTTGTAAACTCGTATAAAAATAGCATAAATGTAGGTTCTTTTAATGCGACTAATTCGCCGGTGTTAGAACTTTCTTTAGCAGGAACGAATAAAGGAAAAATAGTTGATTTTTTAAATGCTACTGCGGCTATTTTAAGTAAAACGGAATTAGAACATAAAAATTTATATGCTACCAATACCATAAAGTTTATTGATAGTAGTTTGGCTGCAGTAGACACGAGCTTAAAGGACGTGACAAAGGAGATGAATTCTTTTAGGAAGAAGAATAAGGTTTTTGATGTGGATGTGGAAATGATGGATGTCTCGTCTAGATTAAAAGTTTTTGAAGCCGAAAAAGAAGGGCAGCAAACCAAACTGGATTACTTAAATAGATTAGAAAATTATTTACAAACCAAAACGGATTACACCAATATAGCAGCACCAACTTCTGTTGGGATTTCTGAAGGGAATATTTTAAATAGTGTTCGTAAAATAACTGGTTTAGCTATAGAGCGAAAAAATTTAGAGTATACGACACGGGAAGAGTCGGAGATCTTTAAAAATATTGACCGACAAATAGATGCGGAAAAGAATGTCTTGTTAGAAACTATTAAATCTACTATAAGTACTATTAATATCCAACTAGGAACTCTAAATAGGAATATTGCTAATTTAGATGTTAAATTGAGAGATCTTCCAGAAGACCAACAAGAATATTTAAAAATACAGCGAAAGTTAGATATTAGTCAAGAAACGTATGATGTG
>JAGPUY010000288.1 GCA_018067265.1 Oceanihabitans sp.
ATATCCCGAAAGCGACAATGCTTATGATAGTTTAGCGGATGCTTATTTACGTAGCGGCGATAGTTTACAAGCATTTCATAATTATAAAAAAGCATTGACCTTTAATAATCGAAATAATACAGCAAAACGATTTGTTAAAGCGTATTCCGAAAATAAAAATTAGATCTTAACATATTATTTATCTTTAAGGATGACAAATAACGCATTAGAAAAACTTCGATTTCCTATAGGGCCATTTCATTGTCCAGAGCATATAACACCGCAACATATTCAAGAATGGATTGCTGTATTAGAACATTTTCCTAATCGATTGGAAAAACTAGTAGCTTCTTTAAATGATGAACAATTAGATACTGCATATCGATTGGAAGGTTGGACAATTAGACAAGTGATTCATCATCTTGCAGATAGTCATCACCACAGTTATATACGTTTTAAATGGGCCTTAACAGAAGATAAACCGGTTATTAAATATTATTACGAACAACTTTGGGCCGAATTAGACGACGCTAAAACGGCACCCATTGAAATGTCTATACTCCATCTAAAAGCAATACATGCTAAATTAGTGTATGTACTGAAAAGTTTAAGCGATACCGATTTAAATAAAATTTTTATACATCCAGAGCATAATGAAGAAGTGCCTTTAAAAAAGAATATTGGTATTTATGCATGGCATAGTAACCATCATTTTGCACATATTGAGAATGTAATGCAACGTAAAGGTTGGTTGTAGATTGTTATAAGGCTTTTATTTGCATTAAACGAGAGGATAGATTGTTCTTTATGCTTTGGATTAGCGATAGCGAATAGGCTTCCGTTTAATGAATTATATATTTGATAGCGAGGCTAGTTTTTTCGGCTAAATGTTTTTATAATAGTACTAATGTCATGCACCGCTTTTTCACTTTCCGCTAAATAGGTTCCTACAAAAATGTAATAGCCACCATCAGTATCAAACAATATAACTTGGTACATTTCTTCATTAGGATTCTCGTTATTTTTTGCAAAAAGCGTAAATCCTTTTAGACTGTCTATTTCAATTTCATTAATTCCTTTGCTTGTAATTACAGAATAGACTTCTGGGTAGTTCTTTAATCTAGAAATACAAAATAGTTTTTGGTTTTCAATGGCAACTTTAGCAAATGATTTATCCGTGATTAAGGATGCCTTGTCGATGCTTTCTGTTGGAATTTTTAAATCTCGGTTAAACAACATGCCGTTTCCAATTACCGCTTTAAATTGTAAAGCACCAACACGTTCATTTAAGGAATAATTTAATGCTTCTCTCGGGTTGCTTTGCAATGAAGCGTCCACAATTGTAGATAAAACACTTTCCTTTATTTTTTCTCCTAATGCTAAAGAGTCTTTTAAGGAAACACCATTTATGAGTGTACTAGATTTTTCATTTCCGTAAATTAGAATGTGCTTTGAAAAAGTCATGCCATTAGCCGCTTGGTCTAATTCAATAAGTAATCCATCAAACGTCGCTACTTTAATTTCCTTTTTGGTTTTTAATTCCATGCCTCTAGCTTTTAGCATTTCGGCATTAAAGCCTTTCGACACCTCCAAATATGGCCCAGGAATTTCCAGTATCATAATCATGGACGTTTGGTCTTTCGGGTTTTGAAAACCTTTAAAATTAGGTGAAGGCACAAAGGAATTGGGTGGAATCATAAAGATATTTGTTCCTTCAACTTGAATATGATTATCCGTTTTTTCCGTTGGTAATTCTTGTCCGTAACCAATTATTGAAAGCGATAAGAATAAAATAGTCTGTTTCATTTTAGAGCGCATAGTTTTCTTTTAAAGGTATGTTAGAGGTTATTCCGTTTTATAATTTTCCAAACTTAGCGAATACTGCTAAACGCATTATTTTTTTGCTAACGGACTAATAATTTCTACATTTTGAAATGCAATTGCGCCTCTTATAATTCCTGCAATAACATCTTGTAAGGCTTCAATAATTTGCATTTTAAGTTCGCTTTTATGGTATATCATACTTACTTCTCTTGCAGGAGAAGGATCATTAAAATAACGAATGTTTTCTTTTGCCTTTTCATGCATGTCTAAAGTGTGTAAATAAGGCAATAAAGTCATGCCTAAACCTTCGTTAGATAATTTGATAAGGGTTTCAATACTTCCGCTTTCTAATTGAAATTGGTCTTCTTTATGGTCTTTAAACGTTTTACATAAATTAATAACGCCATCTCTAAAACAATGCCCATCTTCTAATAAAAGCATATCATCAATATCTAAATCGCTAGTGCTAATTTTCTTTTTAGCATGTAATCTGTGGCTTTGTGGTATGTATCCTACAAAAGGTTCAAAATAAAGTACGCGTTCTTTTATGTTTTCGTTTAATAAAGGTGTTGCAGCAATTGCAGCATCTAGGTGCCCTTCGTTAATTCTATAAATAATTTCTTCGGTGGTAAGCTCTTCAATAATAAGCTTCACTTTTGGATATTTTTTTATAAATGTTTTTAAAAACATAGGAAGCAGCGTCGGCATTACAGTAGGTATAATTCCTAATTTAAATTCGCCACCAATAAAACCTTTTTGCTGATCTACAATATCTTTAATTCTATACGATTCGTTAACTATGTTTTTTGCTTGGGTTACAATTTTTCTACCAACGTTTGTAAGCTCTATTGGTTTCTTACTTCTGTCAAAAATAAGAATGTCTAATTCGCTTTCTAACTTTTGTATTTGCATACTTAATGTAGGTTGCGTAACAAAACATTTTTCAGCAGCTTTGGTGAAATTTTGATTTTCGGCAACCGCCAGAACGTAGTATAATTGTGTAATTGTCATCTATATCGATTTAGACTATAAAAATATAAAAACTATCAATAAAACTTATACTGAAAATCATTAATTATTGAATAAATTTGTAGTACAAAATAAAAGCAAGAATTATGACACTAAATAGTATAGGATTAGACTCAAAAATAACTAAAGAATTAGCACAAGATTTAAATGGTTTATTAGCTAATTTTCAAACCTATTATCAAAATTTAAGAGGTATACATTGGAATATTAAAGGACGTGGGTTTTTTGATCTTCATGTAAAGTTTGAAGAATTATATACAGACGCAAATATGAAAGTAGATGAAATTGCCGAGCGTATTTTGACTTTAGGAGAAACACCACTACATACTTTTGAAGATTATAGTAAACATGCTAAAGTTCCCGTAGGAAAAAACATATCTCAAGATACTAAAGCAGTACAATTAATTGTAGATTCTTTGGCAGAATTATTACAACTAGAGCGTGCTATTTTAGATAAAGCTGGAGATGCCAATGATGAAGGAACAAACTCTATGATGAGTGATTTTATTGCAGAACAAGAAAAAACAGTATGGATGATGAAAGCTTGGTTGAATGAAACCGTCTAAGCTACTAGTTATTCCCTAAATAACTAATTGATAGTTAGTGAGAAAGCCACGAAAACTTTGTGTTTTGTGGCTTTTTATTTTTTATACGTATTTAAGTCTTAAAGACGAATCGTAATATTTAAATCTTCTTTCTCGTTAACCATAAATTTTGCAACATCAAAAGTTGGTGGTCCGTAAAGAACAGGATTGTTAGACATACCATAGTTTTCTTTAGGCATTCCGTTTAGTTCAAAATCCATTTTTTTATTATCATTCTCATCGTGTACAGACATAATAGCATATGCGCCAGGAAGCACATTTTTGTAGGTAACGGTTACCGTGTTTCCAGTAATAGTAGTTTCTGCGGTTTGAATTCCTTCTTTTCCTTTCATAAAAGTGTTTTCATCATGTAAGGATGCCAGTATTTTTCCGTTCGTGTTTCTAATGTTTTCTACGGTAACCGTAATGGTATTTCCTGTGGCTTTATTTTGTGCTGGACTACTAAAAGGCGATGCCATAAATAGTGCTATTAATACTACATATTTACTTACCGATTTCAATTGGTTGTTTTTCATTACAAAGTTCATGGTGTATGTTTTTATTGGTTACCATGTAAAGGTGCTATAAATATAAAGGGTTTCTAAAAAAGGGTTACTGAGGTGTAGATTAATACCGATGAATTGTATTTTAAAAGTTAAATGCCATAAATTGCAGCCTTTAAGAATTAAAGTTTTTAAGCAGATTTTATGTTTTATTTCATCGATATTTTAGGAACTATTGCTTTCGCTATTTCTGGGGTTCTAATCGCTATGAACAAAAGAATGGATCCTTTTGGTATTCTTATTATTGCATTTGTTACTGCAGTAGGAGGAGGAAGTTTACGGGATATTCTTATTGGGCACACACCAGTTGCTTGGATGACCGATATGACCTTTACCTATGTGATATTAATCACTACTGTTTTGACGATACTCTTTAGAAGTAAAATTAATTACTTAAGAACATCGTTGTTTTTATTTGATACGATTGGTATTGGTTTATATACCGTTGTTGGAATAGAAAAAGGACTTTCTGCAGGATTGCATCCTATAATTTGTATTGCGCTTGGTACTATTTCGGCTTGTTTTGGTGGTGTTATACGCGATATCTTATGTAATGAAATTCCTGTGATTTTTAGAAAAGAAATTTATGCTACAGCTTGTATTCTTGGTGGTCTTACGTATTTTTTAATACGAAAATTCCCAATAGAAAATGATTTTGTTTTTGTTATCGCTGGAATTGTAGTGATTATAATAAGATTAATTGCCGTTAAGTTTAAAATTAGTTTACCTAATTTATATAAAAAACAATCGGAAGTCAGCTAAAAAGGTAGTCCGCACAAGTTGCGCTCTTTATTTAAAGAGAAGTGGGTTTTCCTAAAAACGAAAAATTCGGAGCGTTTCCATTGAACATACTCCGAATCCTTCTTTAAAATATGTATCTTCTATTATTCCGTAATCGGAAAACCTCTGTCTTTCATTAAGGCTTCCATTTTAGCATCACGACCTCTAAATAATCGATATGCTTCCGCAGGATCCATGGCATTTCTAGGCGCAAATAAATATTTTACTAGTTTGTCTGCAGTTTCTTTATCGTAAAAACCATCTGGAGCTTCCGCAAAAGCTTCCGAAGCATCGCTAGTTAAAACATCTGCCCACATATAACCATAATATGCAGTTGCATATCCTTCCCCAGAAAAAACATGTCCGAAGTGCGGTGTTCTATGACGCATTGGTAATTCTTTAGGCATTTTTAAATCGGCTAAAGTTTCTCTTTCAAAAGCATCAATATCGATATTTGTTGGGTCTGCAAGATGTAATTTCATATCTATTAAAGCAGAAGCCAAATATTCTGTGGTACCAAATCCTTGATTAAAGGTAGCCGCTTTTTTAATCTTAGTAACTAGCGATGCAGGAATAGGTTCTCCTGTTTTATAGTGGACTAGAAACTTATTGATGACTTGATCTGTAGACAACCAACGTTCTAATAATTGCGATTGAAACTCGGTATAATCTCTAACGCCGCCGTTTAAAGTTGGATATTTTACATTCGAAGAAAAGAAGTGTAATGCATGTCCGAATTCATGAAAGAAAGTAGTAGCATCATCCCAGGAAACAAGCACAGCTTCTCTCGGAGCAGGTTTTACGAAGTTAGAATTGTTGGATGCAAGCACATTGGTTTCGCCTTCAAAATTAGTATAGCTTCTGTAGGTTGTAGCCCAAGCACCAGAACGTTTTCCTTCACGAGCAAAAGGATCTAAATACCATAATCCAATGTGCTTTCCAGAGTCTTTGTCGGTAACTTCCCAAA
>JAGPUY010000296.1 GCA_018067265.1 Oceanihabitans sp.
TATAATGAAGTAACAAAAACAGTGACTTTTCAAGTGCATTGGAATACTTCGTTAGACGTTGAAATACAAATTAAATATTAAGTATAACATGAAAAAGAACATACTTTTAATAGCAATAATCATACTTGCCTTCAGTTGTAAAACCGATAAAAAAACGCGTCTAGATATAGTCGAAAGCCAACAAAAAGAAGCGGTTAAAACGCCTTTTGTTTGGGAAGCAGCAAACGTATATTTCTTGTTGACCGATCGTTTTAATAATGGAGATAAGCGCAACGATATTAATTATGATAGAACCAAAGAAACAGGCGTTTTACGTGGTTTTGAAGGCGGTGATTTAAAAGGTATTACGCAAAAAATTCAAGAAGGTTATTTTACAGATTTGGGTGTTAACGCTATTTGGATGTCACCAATTGTTGAGCAAATTCACGGAGGAACAGATGAAGGTACTGGACGGACTTACGGGTTTCATGGCTATTGGACCAAAGATTGGACCAATATAGATGCCAATCTTGGGACGGAAGAAGATTTAAAAAACCTAGTAGAAGCTGCACATAAAAAAGGCATTCGCGTTTTACTGGATGCCGTTATCAATCACACTGGACCTGTTACAGATCAAGATCCAGTTTGGCCAAACGATTGGGTAAGAACTGGTCCGCAATGCAACTATCAAAACTATGATAGCACAGTGACTTGTACCTTGGTTGAAAATCTTCCAGATATTAAAACCGAAAGCAACGAAGAAGTAGCATTACCTCCTCATTTAATTGCTAAATGGAAAGCCGAAGGTCGTTATGACGAAGAAGTTGCAGAACTAGATGCGTTTTTTGAAGCAAATGATTATCCGCGAGCACCTCGTTTTTATATCATGAAATGGTTGAGCGATTACGTAAAAGATTTCGGAATTGATGGGTACAGAGTCGATACGGTAAAGCACACCGAAGCCTATGTTTGGCAAGAATTTAAGGCGGTTTGTGATATCGCTTTCGCGGAATTTAAACAGATCCATCCAGATAAAGTGGTAGACGATACCGATTTTTACTTGGTTGGAGAATTATATAACTACGGAATTTCTTCAGGAATAGCCTTCGATTTTGGAGATAAAAAAGTCAACTATTTTGAGAATGCTTTTAATAGCCTAATCAATTTTGAGTTTAAATGGAATGCTGCACAACAATCGTATGAAGAACAATTCAAGAATTACGATAGTATTTTAAATAGCACACTGAAAGATTATGGGGTTTTAAACTATTTAACTTCTCATGATGACGGACAACCATTTGATAAGAACAGAGAGAAAACATACGAAACTGCAACGCGATTATTGCTATCTCCAGGAACGTCTCAAATCTATTATGGCGATGAGCTAGCAAGAGATTTAACCATTGAAGGAACTGTTGGAGATGCAACATTACGAAGTTTTATGAATTGGGAAGAACGATCTCAAAAACAAGACTTATTGATTCATTGGCAAAAGCTTGGTCAGTTTAGAAGCAACCATTCTTCGGTTGGCGCAGGAAAGCATCAAATGATAAGTGATTCACCTTATGTTTTCAGTAGAACGTATAGCAAAGGAGATTTTAAAGATGAAGTCGTTATAGGTATAGATATTCCAAAAGGAGAACATCGTATTAACGTGTCTTCTGTTTTTAAAGACGGACAAGAAGTTACCGATTTTTATTCCGGAGAAACCTTCGAAGTGAAAAACGGAAGCCTTACTATTAGCGTAGATACTAACATTATTTTATTAGAAAAACAGAAAATTTAATTATGAAAAAAGTATTCATCATACTAGTGCTAAGTTTGTTTTTAGTGTCTTGCACTTCTAAAAAAGAAACAATAACAGAAGTGAGTTCTCCTAGTGAGAACATAAAAATTACGTTTGATCTTAATGCAGAAGGACGAGCGTCTTATCAGGTGTTTTTCAATAACAAAACAGTTATTGATACCTCGTATTTAGGTTTCGATTTTAGTAATGCAGCATCCATAAGTACTAATTTAGAATTGATTAATTCTTCGGCAACTTCAACAAACCAAACTTGGGACATGGTTTGGGGAGAACAAGAAAGGGTAGTCAACAATTACAACGAATTAAAACTGGAGTTACAAGAAAAATCAGACTTAAAACGTAAAGTGAATGTTGTATTTAAGGCGTATAACGACGGTTTAGGCTTTAGATACGAGTTCCCAAAACAAGACAATTGGGATGAAGCTTTAATAGCAAACGAGAATACGCAATTTAATTTAACCGAAGATTATAAAACATTTTGGATTCCTGGAGATTGGGATATTTACGAGCATTTATATAGCACTACAAAACTATCGGAAGTCCATGCTTTAAAATACGCTAACCATAGTGATTTGGCACAAACGTACATACCCGAAAATGCGGTAAACACACCGGTAACTATGGTTGGGTCAGATGGTACGCATTTAAGTTTTCATGAAGCTGCTTTGGTTGATTATTCAGGAATGACATTAAAAGTAGATACCGATAATTTTGATTTAACCAGTAATTTGGTAGGTTCTAAAAACACAGCATATAAAGTAAAGCGTAGTTTGCCTTTTAATACACCTTGGCGAACCATTCAAATCGCGAAAAATGCACCAGAATTAATCGAATCTAAGCTAATCGTTAATTTAAATGAACCTAATAAATTAGGCGATGTATCTTGGTTTCAACCTATGAAATATACAGGAGTTTGGTGGGAAATGCATTTGGGGAAATCTTCTTGGGATTATGGAATGACCCGTGATGACAAAGGGAATTGGATAGACACAGGAAAAGCGCATGGTAAGCATGGTGCAACTACAGAAAATGTAAAAAGGTTTATCGATTTTTCAGAAAAAAATAATATAAAAGGTGTGTTAGTAGAAGGTTGGAATACTGGTTGGGAACATTGGATAGGTTTTGAAGATAGAGAAGGCGTTTTTGATTTTGTTACTCCTTATCCAGATTACGATTTAAAAGAAGTGGTGCGTTACGGAAAAGAAAAAGGTGTCGATATTATTATGCATCACGAAACGTCTGCAGCAACAGAAACCTATACGAAGCAACAAGATACAGCATTCGCATTCATGCAAAGTTTAGGTATTCATGCCGTAAAAACAGGTTATGTTGGAAAAATTTTGCCAAAAGGAGAATACCATCATGGTCAGTATATGGTAAATCATTACAATAATACTGTTGAAAAGGCTGCTAAATACCAAGTAGCAATTAATGCACACGAACCAATAAAAGCAACAGGTTTACGTAGAACATATCCAAATACGATTTCTCGTGAAGGATTAAGAGGTCAAGAGTTTAACGCTTGGTCAAGTGATGGTGGTAATCCTCCAGAGCATTTATCCATAGTTGCATTTACTAGAATGTTGTCTGGTCCAGTAGATTTTACACCCGGAATTTTCAATATTAAGTTTGATGCGTATAAAAAAGACAATCAGGTGAATACCACATTAGCACAGCAACTAGCATTATACGTTGTTATTTATAGTCCGGTACAAATGGCTGCAGATTTAGTGGAGCATTATGAGGCCAATCCAAAACCATTACAGTTTATAAAAGACGTTGGTGTAGATTGGAGTGCTACTAAAGTTTTAAATGGAGAAGTTGGCGATTATGTAACCATTGCTAGAAAAGAGCGTAACACAGGTAACTGGTTTTTAGGAAGTATTACCGACGAAAATAAACGCAGCTTGGAAGTTAAGTTTGCCTTTTTAGACGATAATCAAGAGTACACGGCAACCATTTATAAAGACGGAAAAAATGCCCACTGGAATGATAATCCGTTAGATTTAGAAATAGAAACCATAACCCTAAAGAAAAACGATACACTTACTTTACATTTAGCTGAAGGTGGTGGTGTAGCAATAAGTATTATAAAAAAATAAATATAACTATGAAAAAATTAACGGTATTATTCGCAATACTTACCATATTTGCTTGTAAAGAAGAAAAGAAACAAACAGAAGAAATAGCTGTTGTAGAAGAAAAAGTAGCTCTTAAACCTATCTCAGATTCCGATGTAGAAACCGCTGTTATTTACGAAGCTAATATTCGTCAATATTCACCAGAAGGAACTTTTGATGCATTCACAAAAGACATTCCGCAGTTAAAA
>JAGPUY010000301.1 GCA_018067265.1 Oceanihabitans sp.
CCTATTAGAACTTGTTTTTATAATCAAAGCAAGTTTAACAGCAAGAGATGGCGAATTGTTCACCTACCCTTTAACCATAAATTTTTTAAAATAATTTCATACGAACTAATCACTCGTTATTTACATAATTACAAATCATCCATCACATCCATCAAAAAATGAACAGTTATAACAAAATTAAAAGGAAACTATGAAGATAGAAAACACAAAAGCACAAATGCGAAAAGGTGTTCTAGAATACTGCATACTCTCTGTCTTAAAAGATGAAGATGCCTATGTAGCAGAAATTCTAGGTACACTAAAAGACGCTAAATTGCTAGTAGTAGAAGGAACCATTTACCCATTACTTACTAGATTAAAAAACGCAGGACTTCTTAATTATAGATGGGAAGAATCTACCTCAGGACCACCAAGAAAGTATTATGGTTTAACAGAAACAGGAAAACTTTTTCTTAAAGAATTAACCACTACTTGGAACGAATTACAAAACGCAGTGAATATAGTAACAAGACAAAAAACCAACGAAAAATGAATAAAACAGTCAACATAAATTTAGCAGGTATATTTTTTCATATTGATGAAGATGCATATACAAAATTACAGCGCTATCTGGAGGCTATTAAACGTTCGTTTACAGACTCTCAAGGTCGTTCTGAAATCATTTCAGATATTGAAGCAAGAATCGCAGAACTTTTTAACGAGCGTGTAACACACGACAAGCAAGTTATTGGTATTAAAGAAGTAGACGATGTAATTACCATCATGGGGCAACCAGAAGATTACATTGTAGACGACGAGATATTTGAAGATGAACCAAAGCAATATTCTAGCAATAGAACCGCTTCTAGAAAACTTTTTAGAGATACAGACAACTCGTATGTTGGTGGTGTTTCGGCTGGATTATCCCATTATTTTGGTATCGACGCTATTTGGATTCGTTTAGTATGGATTCTATTAATATTTGGTGCAGGAACAGGAGTTTTATTATACATTTTATTATGGATTTTACTTCCTGAAGCAAAAACCACAAGTGATAAACTAATGATGAAAGGCGAGCCTGTTAACATTAGTAATATTGAAAAGAAAATTAAGGATGGTATTTCTACGGTTTCCGACGTTGCAAAAAACGTCTCCGACTCGGTTAGTGATGCTGCGAAAAACATTGACTTTAAAAAAAAAAGTAACTCCTTAAAATCAACATCGACATCGTTCTTTGACACTATTGGAGCTATTTTTATGTTTTTCTTAAAAGTAGCCGCAAAATTTATTGGCATTATTCTTATCATCATTGGTGCTTCGACATTAATCGGATTAATAATAGGCATGTTTACCGTTGGTATTTCGGATGCTATAAACGTTCCAGGGTTTGATATTGTAGATACTGCAAATGCAGCAGGAACTCCAGTTTGGCTCGTTTCGCTTTTAGCTTTATTCGCCATTGGTATTCCGTTTTTCTTTGTCTTCTATTTAGGCTTAAAAATTCTGATAAACAACCTTAGATCTATTGGTAATATTGCAAAATTCTCGTTACTAGGTTTATGGTTAATGGCGCTTATTGGATTAGTTGTTATTGGTGTTACACAAGCTACAGAACATGCATTTGATGCTGCTGTGAAAGAAAAAGAAGTATATAACATCACTGCAAAGGATACCTTAACCATCAAAATGATGGATAACAATGCGTACAATAAAAGTATGCATAAAAGCGGAAACTCTTTTTACTTAGCCTATGGAGATAATGATGAAAAAACCATCTATTCTTCAGACATTAGACTAACGATTAGATCTACCGAAGATTCTATAGCCACTTTACATGTGGAAAAAAATGCAGATGGTAGAAGTTTTCAAACCGCTAAAGAACGTGCCGAAAACATAAATTATGAGTATGCACTAGTTAACAATACCTTTCAGCTAAATAAGTATTTAACAACCGATGCAAAAAATAAATTTAGCGATCAAGAGGTTAATCTAACCTTATATATACCAGAAGGAACGGTTATCCAATTAAACAAGAATACAAGGTCCTTTTTAAATTACTATACGTCTAACAACAACTTGGTTACCTATAGAGATGCTGGACATTATTTTAAAATAACTACAGACGAAGCAACCTGTTTAGATTGTCCGCAAGACGACGAAGAGGAAGACGAAAAAGACTATAAAATTAAAATAAATGTTAATGACGACGAAGGAAGTATTAATATCCATAACGATGGTCTAGAAATTAAAACGAAAGATGCTAATCTAAAAATTGACGAAAATGGTGTTCGAGGTAATACCAATGACGTAAAAGTACATATAGATGAAGATGGCATTCAAATAAACTCAGACGACAATTAATATGAAACCATATAATAAAGTAATTGTATTAGTGTACTTGTTATTCTTTTTCTTGCAAACTAAGGCCCAAGTACCAGAAACATCAGAGCTTTTCTTGACACTAAAAACAAACGATAGCTTACTATTCAACGTAGGATTAAATCAATGTGACATAAGTCCGTTTGAAAAATTAATTGCAGAAGACTTTGAATTTTATCATGACAAATCTGGTCTAATGGAGTCTAAAGACGCATTTATGAAAGGCATTACCAACGGTCTTTGCAGCCTTTCAAATCAAACAAAATCTAGACGTGAACTTGTTGCAGGTAGTTTAGAAGTGTTTCCGCTTTATAAAAACGGAGCACTTTATGGCGCTATTC
The DNA here is from genome assembly GCA_018067265.1 of Oceanihabitans sp. GTDB lineage: Bacteria > Bacteroidota > Bacteroidia > Flavobacteriales > Flavobacteriaceae > Oceanihabitans. The sequence continues at coordinate 2,700 of JAGPUY010000301.1, forward strand.
AAAAGGGAGAACATAAATTCTTTGAATCTGTAAATGGAAACCCTGAAAGCAAAGGTAGTATTGCTAAGTTTACTCATGTATGGATTAAAGACGAGCTTGGTTGGAAAATAAAAAGAGTATTAAGCTACGATCATAAAATGTAATTATAAAAACAATTCATCATAACAAAACAACAATTCAGATATTTAAGTTATTAATCACTAACAGAAAATATAATATTTGAAGTATTATTTAATCAATCAAAAAACGAACAATTATGACCACACTAACCAAAATCATTATAACAATGCTAATGAGCTTGTTATTTATGTCCTGTAATTTTGATGTAAACTTAAACAACGGCGTTAAAGGAACAGGAAATGTATCCACAGAAAACAGAAATATAGAAGGTACTTTTACCGCTATAAAAGTAAGTCACGGTTTAGATCTTTATTTAACCCAAGGCGAAACCACTAAACTAACTGTAGAAGCAGATCAAAACCTTCATGAGCTTATTTTTACGGAAGTAGAAAATGGCACCTTAAGAATTTATGCCGATAAAAATATAGGCACAGCAGCATCCAAAAAAATAATGCTATCCTTTAAAGATATTTCTAGTATTAAAGCTACCAGCGGAAGCGATGTTTATTCGATAAATACTATTACTGCAAATCATTTAGAATTGACCACCACAAGTGGAAGTGATATGGATTTAGATATTAATGTAGAAACCTTAGAATGTAAATCGACAAGCGGAAGCGACTTAGTATTAAGAGGAAAAGCAAATTCGCTAACTGCGCATGCCACTAGCGGAAGCGATATTGAAGCACAAAACTTAGAAACCAACGCATCGCATGTAAAAGCAACAAGTGGCGCAGGAATAAAAGTGAACACACAAAAGGAATTATATGCTAAAGCTTCTAGCGGTGGCGATATTACCTATTATGGCAATCCTGAATTTATAGAAAAAAGCGATGGTGTTTCGGGCAGTATTAATAAACAATAACCAACCAACCAATTTTCGCTAATACACTGTGAACACCAAAATAAAACCATTTTAGACTTGACAATCAAGTTTGGGATGGTTTTTGCATATATTTGTATATACAATAATTAACTACTAAATAAATGTTTAAAAAAGGACTCTTGACGCTATGTATTGCCATGCTTGTAGGAACAGGATTTGCTCAAGAAAAAGTAAAAGGAAACAAAAATGTGACTACCATAGAAACCATAATAGACGATTTTAACACGATCACTTTTGGTGAAAAATTTGAAATAGAACTCATACAAAGTGATGCTGCTTCCGTTGAAATTGAAACCGACGAAAACCTTCATGATATTATCCAATTTTCGGTAAAAGATAGCGTGCTAAGTTTTAGTACTACAGCAAAAATACAATCTAGTAAACGATTAAAAATTGTTGTAAACATTACAAAGGCACTTCGCAATATAGAAGTAAATGAGGATGCCGAAGTAAGTGCTGCCAATACGTTAAAAAATGATTCGTTAACCTTAAAAATTAACGATTATGCCAAAGCCTTTTTAAACATTAAAAACAAAAGCTTTACCCTTACAAACAACAACAAATCTACTTTTGGTATCAGTTCCAAATCGAAACTTAATATTGAAAGCGATAAAGTGATTATAGAACTTAACGAAAGTAGTAAAACCGAAGCTTTAATAGAAACAGATAGTTTACAAGTAGATATGTACCAAGGTGCTTATGCTAAAATGGAAGGTGATGTAGAACACATGAAATTAACTTCTATAAATTCCTCCGATTTTTCAGCAAAAAACCTTACCGTAAATACCTGTAACCTCGTTATTGAAGATTCTAGTGATGCCACAATTCATGTGGTAAACAATTTAACTTTAGAAACTTCTGGTACTAGCGATGTATACCTTTATGGAGATCCTAAAATAACAATTAATGCTTTTAAAAATACGTCTACTTTTCATAAAAAGGAAATGTAGCAAATGCTTAGAAATGGAATGGCCTTGTCTTTCTGCATGTATTTCAGAATATTAATAAAAAACCGAAATTAAGTTTCGGTTTTTTTTATCTTTAGAAGGAACTACTTGGGGAATTTTAAAGGAATTGAAAAGACGTACTAAAGACAAAAACATGGTGTTAAAAGAGTATTACGAAAATTAAAAACGGTTGCTCAACAACGTTTACAAACACCTCAGAAACAGCACCAATGAATAATAAATCCGAACTAAATGCCCACTTTAAACGGAATAAAAAAATGTGGCAGATTTGGGAAGAAAACGGCATAGATTTAGAAACACAATTCGTTGTCCATTTTCACTTCTATGCTACGCAGAAAGGAAACACAGAACTTCTTTGCAAAATATTATCTAACGAAAATATACCACACAGAATAAAAAAAGTCAAAACGCTGATCTTCCTAAAAGGTTGGCGTATCGAGGCGGATATTAACAAGAAGTGGACATTAGCCCAATTACAAGAAAAAACGACAAACCTGTTTCTTCTTGCCGAACAAACCAGAGTTTCTCTTGAAGGCTGTGGAACGTTAATACCAAACTAACCTAAAAAAAAGATAAAATACCTGATATTAAGGAAATTACAACCTAAAATTTCAGTGAAAGAATCCGATATTCATTAACTTGTTAGTCAAAACCAAAATCACCAAGTGGAAACGGCAAAACAAAAACCATAAATTCAATAATATGAAATATCTAGCACTACTATTTTTCGTTTTATTATCCTGTAAACATTCCAAAGAAAACACCACTGCAACTAAAACTTTTGAAGAAAT
>JAGPUY010000306.1 GCA_018067265.1 Oceanihabitans sp.
TACATATTTCTGCATGATAGCCATTTTGCCAAACTTTATAATTTTGCTCTCGTTTTAAATGCTTACAGGCTTTTTTAAAATAATCTAACATCCATTCTCTTCTACTTTCTGGATAGTTTATTAACGTTTTTATTATTTGCTTTGACGTGTGCTTTTTAAAATCACGCATGATATTAGATAATAAATAACCTTCTTTTGCTTTACATAGCATATGTATATGACTAGACATAATACAATAGGCGTAAATCTCCAAGCCTTTTTGTTTTTGACAATAATCTAAAGCGTTTATAATTACATAACGTTGCTTTAACCGTGTAAAAACATCTATCCAACCTACTATTGTAATTGTTACAAAATAGCCTGTGTCTGGCATTGTAGCTTTATATTTTGTAGACATAATTGTTTTTATACAATTTAATCATTTTTATAAATATGAAAAGAGCATCAAAAAATAATGTTCTTTATTACATACTCTAATGGCCACGGATTGCAAATCCGTGCTATCGGTATGTCCGGTGCATAGAACCTTGAAAAGTGAAGTTTTAATAGATACGGAATTGGTGTAGTTAAGAAACCAAAAAACACGATAGCGCGGATTTGCAATCCGTGTAACGATACTCGACAGCACGGATTTGCAGTCCGTGAAACGATAGCGCGGATTTACAATCCGTAAACCCAAACTAAAACATATTTAAAATCAGCACCTCCAATTCATAATCTAAACCAGCATAGTTTCTTGCAGAACTAAACACATAATCTTCTGGCTTTGCGACAATCTTGTCTTTTACAGGATTGTTATGAATATAATCTAGTTTTTGTTTTATAAATGTATTAGAAATACATATTTCTGCATGATAGCCATTTTGCCAAACTTTATAAGTTTGTTCTCGCTTTACATGTTTACAGGCTTTTTTAAAAGAATCTAACATCCATTCTCTTCTACTTTCTGGATAGTTAATTAACGTTTTTATTATTTGTTTTGACGTATACTTTTTAAAATCACGCATAATATTAGATAATATATAACCTTCTTTTGCTTTACATAGCATATGTATATGATTGGACATAATACAATAGGCATAAATCTCCAAGCTTTTTTGTTTCTGACAATAATCTAAAGCGTTTATAATTACATAACGTTGCTTTAACCGTGTAAAAACATCTATCCAACCTACTGTTGTAATGGTTACAAAATAGCCTGTGTCTGCCATTGTTGCTTTATATTTTGTAGACATAATTGTTTTTATACAATTTAAGCTTTTTATAAATATTAAAAGAGTATCAAAAAATAATGTTCTTTATTACATACTAATGGTCACGGATTGCAAATCCGCGCTATGGGGCATAATTGTTTTTATACAATTTAAGCTTTTTTATAAATATTAAAAGAGTATCAAAAATTAATGTTCTTTATTATATACTTCTGACCTCGGATTGCAAATCCGCGCTATCGGTTTGCAAACTTATGGCCACGGATTGCAAATCCACGCTATCGGTATGTCCCGTGCATAAAACCTTGCAAAATGAAGTTTTAATAGATACGGAATTGGTATAATTAACAAGTAATAGATAAAAACAAACTAGAAACTTTAAATAGGTATTTAAAATAAAATGCACAAAAAGTGGTTAAGGTATAAGCTTCGGCATAATTAATGTTACAAACTTGTATATTTGAAAAATTTTTAGAATTTATGAAAAGAATAATCGTACTCCTTTTACTTAGCATAAGCGCCGTTTCGTTTGCTCAAAACAATGCGTTTCAAGCTGGTGAAAAATTAAGTTTTACAGCATCTTATAATATGTCCGGTTTATTAACAGACCTTGCTGAGGTACGCATGGAAACTAGCCAGGTAAAAACTTCTACGGCTACCTTGTTGCGTCTTAAATGTACAGCAACAACCTATAGCAAATGGGATAATTTTTTTAAAATTCGAGATATCTACGAAAGTTACGTAAACCCAAAGACACTTACGCCTTACTTATACCAAAGAGATATTGATGAAGGCGGACATTACAAATTTGTGAAATATACTTTCAATCATAAAACAAATACGATAAAAAGTTTAAGAAGACAAAAAAGTAAGAATTTTGACTCCGGTTTTTGGGATAGAAATGAAGTCGTAAAAATCAATCCAGGAACTAAAGATTTAGTAACTACCATTTATCATATTAGAAATTTAGATATCCATAAAGCAACTGTTGGCGCATCCGATTCTTTTAAGGTGTTATTTGATAATGAGGAAACAAGAATTTCTTTTACCCTTTTAGGAAAAGAAACCATCAACACTAATATTGGTAAAAAAGAATGCTACAAACTAGCAATTCGTATCGATGGTAGCGATGTTTTAAAAGGAAATAATGCGAACATACTTTGGCTAACGGCAGACGAAAACAAAATACCGGTATACGCAAAATTTAGAGTTGCAGTTGGTAGCGGAGAACTTAAAATAAAATCGGCAACAGGTTTAAAAAACTAATATATTTATGAGAAAATTATTTATAATCTTAGGCATAATTGCAGCTATCATTGCAGTTATTTTATCTTCTTTGCCATTATTTAACATGGCATTTATTCCTGCAATAGCAGCATTAATCTTTGGGTTTGTGGCTTTTTATTTATCTAAAAAGGAAAACGAATCTAAAAAAGCGGTACAGTTAATATTTTTACTAACCATAGTTTCTTTATGTCTTTCTACCTATAAAGCTGTTTTTAGCGAAACCGAAGTTGGTAATACCGAAGAATTAGAAGTACGTGTACAAGAAGCAGAAGACAACGCCATTGAAGAATTAGAAGGTTTGGATTTATCGGAATAACCCTTATCAAATTTTGTATATATTAGAGATTCAAAAAATTGATGATTTATGAAGATGTACTTTCTATTTTCTACTTTTATACTTATTGGCTCTTGTGCAGAAAAAAAATATACTACAAAAATTGATAATCTTAAAGAAAGTATAGCCATTGTAGATGGTGATTTGGTAAAAAAATATGCGACCACAATTACCGCAGAAGAATTAAAAATAAAACTATACCAATTTGCTTCCAGTGACTTTCAAGGTCGCGCAACCGGGGAAGAAGGCCAAAAAAAAGCCAGTAATTTTTTAGCCGATTTTTATACATCCGAAGGCATAGCATCGCCAATTTCAGATGCGACTTACTTTCAAAACATACCGAAAGCGTTTTTACCAGAAGGCACAAACGCTTCCGAAAACGTATTAGCATATATTAAAGGAAGTGAAAAACCAGAAGAAGTACTTATTATTTCTGGGCATCTAGACCATTTAGGTATAGAGAATGATGAAATCCATTTTGGAGCAGATGATAATGGTTCCGGTTCTGTAGCCATGTTAGAAATTGCACAAGCCTTTAAACAAGCAGAACAACAAGGCTTTAAACCAAAAAGAAGCATCCTTTTTTTACACCTTACGGCGGAAGAAATCGGATTACAAGGATCCTTATTCTACACCAAAAACCCAGTATTTAAGCTAGAGAATACAATTGCGAATCTTAATATCGACATGATTGGAAGAGTCGATCGATTCCACAAAGAAAACCCGAACTACATATATATTATTGGCGCAGATAGACTAAGTAAAGAACTACATTATGTGAACCAAAAAGCTAACGACAACATCACTAATTTACATTTAGAATATAAATATAATGAGGAAGATGATAGTAATAGATACTACTATAGAAGCGATCATTATAATTTTGCAAAACATAATATTCCCGTTATTTTTTATTTTAACGGAGAACATGAAGACTATCACAAACCTACAGATACGCCAGATAAAATAAATTATCCGCTTCTTGAAAAAAGAACCAAACTTATTTTCGCTACTGCTTGGCAACTCGCCAATCAAGAAAACAGGCTATTAATGAATACCGATTTTTAAATTCTACTTGTTAAAATTTTAATAAAGCTTTTTAATTATTTCCGCTATTATTTCGCTTTTTCGTAATATAGTAGATTACTTTTATAATAGTACCCAACAAAACCAACTCATTTTATTAAAACACAATCTTATGAAAAAACTGTTCTTCATTTTTGGTATATCTACGATACTTATTTCCTGTGGATCATCACAAAACAAAACAACAACCAATAGCACGAAAGCCGTAGACGTTACAACCTATGCAAATAGTATCACTTCCGCAGAACTAAAAGAAGCGCTTTACACCTATGCTTCCGATGAATTTGAAGGTAGAAATACAGGAGAACCAGGACAAAAGAAAGCAGTAGAATATTTAAAAAATCATCACGATAAGATGCATGTATTAAAGAATAACATTTTCGT
>JAGPUY010000309.1 GCA_018067265.1 Oceanihabitans sp.
CCAACGCGCCATCTCTGTTACAAATAATAGCCGTTACCAATGCCGCTCGATTGTTTTGTAAAAAGTTAAAAGCACTATATGTCATAATTTTCAGCATTTAAAAAAGTTAAAATCAAATAATACAGACTGTGTTATTAAAAATAATGACTACTTTGGTCGCTTAAACTTTAGGAGTAGCTATATTAATATATAGTTTGAGACATATCCTTAGAACCTGATTAGATTAATATCTACGTAGGAAAAAGTTAACAGCTTTAGTGGCTGTCCCTTTTCTATTCTCAATCCTTTTATTGTTTATACTATTACCATTTGTGTACTTAAACACATTTGAAATGTAATTTTATATATAATGATAACCGTAAAAGTCAATAACACAACACACCAAATTCCTTGTAATCATTCGTTAGAAATTCTATTAAAACGGTTAGCAATTTCCGTTGATGGAATTGCTGTTGCTATAAATGAAAATATTATTTCAAAAACAGATTGGATCAACACCACACTCCTAGATGGTGATAACATCTTAATTATTAAAGCAACTCAAGGTGGTTAATATTTGCAGACTACACACAAAAATTATCTCTTAATCCATAAGAAAAGCATACGACAATGAAAAAAAAAGACACAGCACCTAAAAAAGACCAAATTACAAGACACCCTTTTCCAAACTCGACAAAAATTTATGTCCAAGGAAAAATATACCCACAGATTAATGTGGCTATGCGTAATATAACTTTAAGTGAAACTAAAGATTCGGTAACAGGAAAATTAACTCCTAACGAGCCTATTACCGTATATGATACTTCGGGTCCTTATACAGATCCTAATAAGCCAATTAACATCCATGAAGGAATCGAACGCATTAGAGAACAGTGGATTTTAGATCGTAATGATGTGGAGCAACTAGAGGGTTTTTCTTCAAAATACTGCAACGAGCGCCTTCATGATTCTAGTTTAGATCATATGCGTTTTTCGCTTCTTAAAAAACCATTACGTGCAAAAAAAGGTAAAAATGTAACTCAACTACATTATGCTAAAAAAGGCATTATTACGCCAGAGATGGAATATATCGCCATTCGTGAAAACCAACGAATTGACGAGATGACCGAAATAAGAAAACAACATACAGGAGAGCATTTTGGGGCCTCCATTCCTGCCAAAATCACTCCTGAATTTGTGCGTGACGAAGTTGCAAGAGGCCGTGCTGTAATCCCCTCAAATATTAATCATCCAGAAGCTGAACCTATGATTTTAGGGCGTAACTTTTTGGTTAAAATTAATGCTAATATTGGGAATTCTGCTACCACTTCTTCTATTGAAGAAGAAGTAGAAAAAGCAGTATGGGCTTGTCGTTGGGGAGCGGATAATATCATGGATTTATCTACAGGAGAAAATATTCATGAAACTCGGGAATGGATTGTACGTAATTCACCAGTACCAGTTGGTACAGTGCCTATTTACCAAGCCTTAGAAAAAGTAAATGGTGTTGCAGAAGACTTAACTTGGGAAATTTTTAGAGACACATTAATTGAGCAAGCCGAACAAGGAGTGGATTATTTTACCATTCATGCTGGAGTATTATTGCGTTATGTTCCAATGACTGCGAAGCGTGTTACGGGTATTGTCTCAAGAGGTGGTTCCATTATGGCTAAATGGTGTTTATCACATCATAAAGAGAGTTTTTTATACACGCATTTTGAAGAGATTTGTGAAATTTTAAAGACCTACGATGTTGCCTTTTCTTTAGGGGATGGTTTACGTCCTGGCTCTATTGCCGATGCTAATGATGAAGCGCAATTTGCGGAATTAGAAACTTTAGGGGAATTAACGCAAATAGCCCGTAAACACGAAGTACAATGCTTTATTGAAGGACCAGGTCATGTACCTATGCATATGATTAAAGAAAACATGGAAAAACAAATGGAGGTTTGTGACGAGGCGCCGTTTTATACATTAGGGCCTTTAACAACAGATATTGCTCCTGGATACGACCACATTACTTCTGGTATTGGTGCGGCTATGATTGGATGGTATGGTTGTGCTATGTTATGCTATGTAACCCCTAAAGAACATCTAGGTTTACCTAATAAAGAAGATGTACGTGTTGGTGTTGTAACGTATAAATTAGCAGCGCATGCTGCCGATTTAGCCAAAGGACATCCAGGATCTCAACACAGAGATAATGCCTTAAGTATGGCACGTTTTGAATTCCGTTGGGAAGATCAATTTAATTTAGGATTAGATCCAGAACGCGCACGCGAGTATCATGATGAAACATTACCTGCTGCTGGTGCCAAAATCGCTCATTTCTGTTCGATGTGTGGACCTAAATTCTGTTCGATGAAAATATCTCAAGAAGTCCGAGATTTTGCTGCCGAAAACGTCATTGTTGATAATGAAGTTATTCAAAAAGGAATGGATGAAAAATCTAAAGAGTTTAAAGAGAAAGGTTCTCGAGTACACTTATAGACTTTAAAAATACCCGCAGATAATACTGCGGGTAAATAAGCCTCTAGTCTTTTGAAGTAATCTACTCCACATAAATACATGGTAATTGTAATCTCACCAGAACAGGATGTTCCTAACGAAATGGAAATACTACATCAATTATTTGATGCAGGATTGAAATATTATCATCTCAGGAAACCGAATAAAGATTACAGTGCCCACCAGGACTATTTAAATCGAATAGATAAACAATACCATAACAGAATCGTCGTGCATGCATATCATGAATTAATAAACGATTTTAATTTAAAAGGGATTCATTTTAAAGAACAAAACCGGATGGACAACATGGATGTCCTTGAACAATATCTTGAACGTTTACATCGGCTAGGAATATGGGTAAGTACCTCATTTCATGACACACAAACGCTAAGTGCTTGTGTGTTAAAATTGGATTATTATTTTTTATGTCCTGTGTTTAATTCTATTTCTAAACAAGGGTATCCAGGTCTTGGTTTTGATGTGAATGCAATAGATAAATCCGTTATTGGTTTGGGTGGTGTTTCTATAGAAAATCTAATAAAATTAGACACATTAGGCTATGCTGGTGCAGGTGTTTTAGGAGCTATTTGGACAAATGACCAACCTGTTACCGTTTTTAAATCCATAAAAAAGCATTTTGAAAAAGAATAACTACATATTGAGCATTGCAGGATTTGACCCTAGTTCGGGGGCGGGTATTACTTCAGATATTAAAACTTTTGAAGCCCATAACCTTTACGGATTATCTGTTTGTACTGCTGTCACTGTTCAAAATGACATTCATTTTAAGGCTTGCCAATGGATCGATGACGCAGTGATCCTTTCACAAATAGAGATCCTTTTTGAACGCTTTGACATTGCAGTAGTTAAAATAGGAATTATTAAATCTTGGGACACTTTAGTATTGGTCTTAGAGCGATTACACAAGTTAAACCCTAACATTAAAATAATTTTAGATCCCATTATGAAAGCTAGCGCTGGGTTTGATTTTCATAGTACCGAAAACCAAAACTTATTGATTAAAATTTGGACATTATGTTATGTGATTACTCCTAATTATGATGAAATACAATCCCTTTACGCCAATTTAACCATTGAAGCTACTTTATATAAAATAAGTCGCTTTACTAATATTCATTTAAAAGGAGGACATCGTATTGATAAAAAAGGATGGGATGTATTATTTTATGATAACAAAAGTGTAGAACTCCCGCCTTTAGCAATTAATACAACAGATAAGCACGGTAGCGGTTGTGTATTATCTGCTGCTTTGGCTAGTTATATTTTATTAGAACAAGATTTAGAAAACGCCTCTAAAAAGGCAAAATACTATACCGAAGGGTTTTTAAATTCAAACAAAAGTTTACTTGGTAAACACTACAAAATTAATAACAACAACTAAGCTATGAGGATACCAAAGTTACATTATATCTCGCAAGGAGCCGTTCCTAAAGATCATGTAGAGAATATCTATAAAGCGTGTTCGTCTGGAGCTAAACTGGTGCAATTACGCTTAAAAAATTGCGAGGAATCGGAACTATTAAAAATTGCCCAAGAGGCTAGAACAATTACAACTCATTTTCAAACTAAATTAATTATTAATGACCATTATAAAATAGCTAAAACCATGCAAGCGGATGGTGTCCATTTAGGAAAAACAGACATCTGCCCTACTGTTGCTAGACAACATTTGGATAGCTGGCAAATGATAGGCGGTACGGCTAATACGCTACAGGATTGTGAAAATTTAATTAGTAAAAACGTAGATTATATAGGCTTAGGGCCGTTTAGTCATACAACTACAAAAGCTAATTTAAGTCCTATTTTGGGACTGAAAGGTTATACCACAATTATAGATAGCTTACACACAAAAACGCCCATTATAGGTATTGGAGGTGTGACACTTAAAGACGTTAAAGACCTATTAAGTACAGGTATTTCTGGCATCGCTGTATCTGGCGCAATAACAAGTAATTTTAATAGTATAACCACATTCCATCAATTATTAATAACCTCTGTAATTCAAGAGAAACGCCATATATTTTAATAAAACATGAACGATATTTTAAAAATAGCAGACAAACAGTTTCAATCCAGATTATTTACTGGAACAGGAAAATTTAGCTCTAATGCTTTAATGGCTGAAGCTTTAATTGCTTCAGAAAGTGAATTAATTACTGTGGCATTAAAACGTGTTAATGTTGCTAATAAAAACGATGACATGCTAAACAGTATTTTGCGTCCAAATGTAAATGTATTACCCAATACATCTGGTGTAAGAAATGCTAAAGAAGCAATTTTTGCTGCTCAGTTAGCCCGTGAAGCTTTAGAAACAAATTGGATTAAATTAGAAATCCATCCCGATCCTAAATATTTATTACCCGATCCCATTGAAACACTAAAAGCGGCCGAATCTTTAGTTAAACTAGGCTTTGTTGTAATGCCGTACATCCATGCAGATCCTGTTTTATGTAAACGACTTGAAGATGTAGGTGTGCAATGTGTAATGCCATTAGGTGCGCCTATAGGAACTAATAAAGGAATTAAAACCGTGGATTTTTTAGAGATTATTATTGAGCAAAGTAACGTACCCGTGATTGTAGATGCCGGTATTGGAAGTCCTTCGCATGCTGCATATGCAATGGAGTTAGGCGCCGATGCTGTTTTAGTAAATACAGCCATTGCCGTATCACAAAATCCTACAGCAATGGCAATAGCTTTTAAGCTTGCCGTCGCTGCTGGTAGAATGGCTTTTAATGCAAAATTAGCAAGTGTAAAAACACATGCAGAAGCTAGTAGTCCGCTGACTTCTTTTCTGAATTAAAACGAACGAAAAACATAAAATATGTCTTTTAAAAATACTTTTGAAACCTACGATTGGGATACTTTAGAAAAAGAAATCTATAGCTATAGCGCCTTAGACGTTAGGCAGGTTCTGGATAAAGAGAAAATTAGCTTAGACGATTTTAAAGCTTTAATATCCCCAGCTGCTAAACCTTTTCTTGAAGAAATAGCGCAACGTAGCCATGCATTAACTAAAAAAAGGTTTGGTAATACAATACAAATGTATGTGCCCATGTACTTGTCTAACGAATGTCAAAATATTTGTACCTATTGTGGTTTTAGTATGACTAATAAAATCCCGCGCAAGACTTTAAAAGACGATGAAATTTTAAAAGAAGTTGCCTACTTAAAAACCAAAGGGTATGACCATATTTTATTGGTCACAGGTGAGGCTAACAAAACCGTTGGCGTGTCATATATAAAACATGCAATCGAAATAATTAGAACCCATTTTAGCACTATTACTATCGAAGTACAACCTTTGGATCAAGAAGAATACAAACAGCTTGCAGATGCCGGTTTATATGCTGTTTTAGTTTACCAAGAAACGTATCATAAAGCCACATATAAAATACATCATCCGAAAGGCAAAAAATCTAATTTTGATTACCGTTTAGAAACAGCAGATCGGCTTGGTAAAGCAGGAATTCATAAAATAGGAATAGGTGCGCTTTTTGGCTTAGAAGATTGGCGCGTGGATAGTTTTTATACCGCATTGCATTTAAAATATCTACAAAAAACGTATTGGAAAACAAAATACTCCATCTCATTTCCTAGACTTAGACCACATCAAGGGGACGTGCAACCTAAAGTAGAAATGACGGACGCTGATTTGGTACAAGTTATTTGTGCCTTCCGCTTGTTAGATGAAGATGTAGAATTATCTATGTCTACTCGTGAAAGTGAACATTTCAGAAATAACATTATTAATTTAGGAATTACCTCTATTAGTGCCCAATCTAAAACGAATCCGGGTGGTTATGTGGTCGACCCTCAATCTTTAGAACAGTTTGAAATTTCGGATGAAAGAAGTACCGACGAAGTAAAACAAATGATTGAAGCACAAGGATATCAAGTAGTATGGAAAAATTGGGATACAAGTTATACAAAATTGGATTAAAATGGATTTAACTTCAGCTGAACAACAACAATACAGCAGACACTTAGTATTGGATGAAATTGGTGTAAACGGACAATTAAAAATAAAACAAGCTAAAGTATTAGTTATTGGTGCTGGAGGATTGGGATGTCCTGCTTTACAATATTTAACCGCCGCCGGAATTGGTAGCATTGGCATTGTGGATGATGATGTTGTGGAGCAATCTAATTTACAACGGCAAATATTATATACGCATCAAGATATTAATAAAAGTAAGTCTGTAACAGCAGCAAAGCGTTTACAATTACTTAATCCTTTGATCAAGTTGGATTCTTATAATACAAGACTTAACAAAACCAACGCTCTTGATTTATTGGATAAATACGATATCCTAATAGATGGAACGGATAACTTCGCAACGCGATATTTAATTAACGATGCGGCTGTGTTATTAAATAAACCAGTAGTTTTTGGATCTATTCATAAGTTTGAAGGACAGGTCTCTGTTTTTAACTATAATAACGGACCGACTTACCGATGTTTGTTTCCTGATTTTCCAAAAGAGAACCAAGTACCTAATTGTTCGGAAGCTGGCGTATTAGGAGTATTACCAGGTGTTATAGGTGCTTTACAAGCTAATGAAGTGTTAAAAATGGTTTGTGGTATTGGAGAGGTTTTATCGGGAAAACTATTGACGTATAACCTGTTAAATATGACGCAAATGGTGTTCCGTTTTAAAAAGAATACCAGCATAAAAATTAAGCATCTAGCTGCAGATTACAATCTAAACTGTAGCCTTCCTGATGTAAGTCTTGGCATTACATTAAGTGAAATTAAAAAACAATCCGGAAAGTACAATTTATTAGACGTCCGTGAGGATCAGGAAAGAGCTTCACATCATATAGGAGGACAACATATTAAGCTTTCTGAATTACGAGATAGAGTAACAGAAGTTTTACTAGATAAAGATTTAGTAGTGTATTGTGCATCTGGTGTACGAAGTAAAAAGGCTATTGAAATATTAAAAGAACAAGGAGTGAATATCACGCTTTTATATTTGAAAGGTATGCTCTTTTAAACCTATTTTATGAAGATATACGTATAAAGTGTTGTATCCAATACAAGCATCCACAGGATTATTTTATTCGTATAGCCTAAAGTATGGACGCTCCATGCTGCAACTAAAACGGATTCTTTTTCTAAACCATGACCATCAAAAAAGCCCTTAGTAGCAGAACCATCAAGAGCTTGACAGACGTCTGAAATAGATTTAGAATTTTTGCGTTCAGAAATGTATTTCATGAAATTTACAATGCGAACAACCTTCAAATAAAACGTTTTATTAAAGAGCATTTTTTTTATAGAAATCGGAATAAAGATTATACTTCCCTCCTAGATACTTCCATAAAAAGTGTTTATGCGTTCGCATATATTTGAGAAATAAGAGTCATGAACCGGCTTTGTTGGTTGCATTAATATTTAGGTTAACTATTATTCCAATTTAAAAATGTTGTGACAAAGTGTTCTTTTTTTCTAAAGGATACCGGTATTTTTTTACCGTTTTTTAAATGAATAATTCCAGATTTCTCATATTTATCTATAAACTTTAAGTTGACTATAAACGATTGATGTGGACGAATAAAATTAGCTGTAATAAGTCGTGCTTCAAATTCCTTCAAGGTTTTGGAAACCAAATACTTTTTATTATCACTACAATAAAACGTGGTATATCCTTTATCTGATTCACAGAACATTAATTCCTTTAAATCTACCACTTGAAAGCTATCATGAAGCGATAATACTAAGGTGGCATCTTCCTTATTCCAAGCTTCTTTTACGGTTTGTATTTGCAGTCTTTGTGTAGCAATAGGTAACTTTTCTACCTTTTTTAATGCTAGTTCCAGTTCTTCTACATCCACAGGTTTTAAAAGATAATCTACAGCTCCCATTTTTAAAGCTTGTAGTGCAAATTCTTCATAAGCGGTTATAAATATAACCTTAAATGCTAAGTTTTCTGTTTGATCTAAAAAATCGAAAGCAGTACCATCTAAAAGATTAATATCTAAAAAAATTAAATCTGGTTTACAAGCATTGGCAACTATAACGGCATCTTTTACAGATTCGCACTCGCCAATTACTTCAACTTTAGCATCTATTAATTGTAATAAATTAAGCAGTCCTTTTCTAATATATGCTTTATCTTCTACTAGTAGTGCCTTCATTATGCTACAGTTTTATACGGAATTATTAAAGTAACAATGGTTCCTTGTTCGTTATATTTCTTTCTATCTTCTATAGCAACAGAGCCTTTCATATTAAAATCTTTAGATAATACTTCTAACCGTTCCGAAGTTATTAGTGTAGATAATGATTTTTTATGTGTATTCTTTCCTTCTTTCTTAGAAGCAACTCCTACCCCATTATCTATTATAGTACAAATTAGCTTTTTTTCTAAATAACTTAAACGAATATCTATTTTTCTGTTTTCATTTTGATCTACAAAGGCGTGCTCTATAGCATTTTCTACAAAGGGCTGAATGAGCATTGGTGGCACTTCAAATAAAGGGATATCAATGTTATCTTCGACTAAAACAGTAGATTGATAGGCGTCATTTTCTAAATTCTGAAGGGCTAAATAATTTTGAATGGCTTTCAATTCTTGAGATAAGGAAACCGTTTTGTCTCTGGAGTTTTCTAATATAATACGGAGTAATTTTGAAAATTTCGAAAGATAATAAACAGATTTTTTTTCTTCTTTATTTAAAATCATGCCTTGCAAAACGGAAAGCGAGTTAAATATAAAGTGAGGCGTCATTTGAGAACGCAACAACTTTTGCTCGATGACTATATTTTGCGTTTTAGATTTTATGTTTTTTAATTTTTGATAGAAAATAATGCTTCCCAAAAGAATGGAAACCAAAAGAAAACCTATAATTGCCCATAAATAATCTTGCTTAGATTTTTGTAAATCTTTACTAGTCGCTGTTACTACTTGTGTTAATTGTAATTCTCTAATACGAGCAGAATCTAATTGTTGCTTGTATTTGTATTCGTATTCTAATTGCGTAATCTTTTCAATATTTTCTTTATTAAAAAGGCTGTCCTGGAGTGCTTTAAACTTTTGATGGTTTATATACGCTTTTTTATAATCTCCTTGATGTTCATAAATTTGAAAAAGTAATTCGGAAGCTTTTTTTTGAGATGGAAGCACTTTCAAATTATTAGCAATCTCTTCCCCTTTTAAAGTATAGGAAAGTGCTTTTTTATATTGCTTTTCCTCCAAATAGGTTGCTGCAATTCCTAAATAGTTTTGCGCTAAGCTTTGTTGGTCACCAATTTCTTTACTAATGTCCATCGACTTTATATAATTCTCTCGTGCAATCGCTGGTTTTTTAAGTAGTAAGTGAACTGCAGCAATGTTCTTTAAACAGGTAGAAGTTTGTTTTACAGCATTAATATCTTGACTTATCACTAAAGATTCGTTAATAAATTGAAGCGCTTTTGTGTATTCCTTTTTGCTTTTATATATAAGACCTATGTTTGCTTTATTGGTTGCTATTAGGCTTTTACTTCCGTTGTTGGACTGAAAATCTATAGACTGCTTGTGATACGCTAAAGCTTTATCATATTTACCCATAGATCTATAGACAGTACCAAGACTATTGAGTGCATTTGACATGCCAATGGTATCTCCTTCTTTTTCTAAATACGCTAAGGCTTGTTTATAATGTTCTATCGCAAGCGGGAAATTTCCTAAATATTTATAAACAATACCTAGGTTACTAAGCGCATACGGAATACCATATTCGTGGTTTATTTCTCTACTATACTTTAATCCTTTTTTATAATTAGAAATAGCTTCCGGATATTGTCCTGTTTCTGCATATATAGTTCCTATGTTTAATAAACTTGCAACCAGTTTTTTCTTAGCATGCATGGCTTCATATATTAGCAATGCTTTATTGTAATAGTTTAATGCCTCATCATACTGTGATTGCTGATAGTGTGAGACTCCTATTGCATTATATAAAGACGCCATTCCCTTTTCATCATTAAGACTGTCAAATAATTTAAGAGACTGCTTATAATAATCTAACCCGGCAGCATAGTTAGATTTTCTACTTTCAATAATGCCTTTTATATAAAAAATATTAGCTTTCCCTCTCGTAAAGTTTAAGCTATCATTTATGGCTTCGGCTTCGTCAATATATAAATTTGTTAATTTCATATCTCGTTGAAAATAGGTAAATGCCAAATCGTATAAAATATCTGCTCTTGTAGTATCGCGTTCTTTATGATTTTGTAATTCTACATGAAGACTATCCATATATTTATTTTGAGCAATAGCGGAAACTGGAAAAAACAAGGAGATTATTAAAAATACAATAAGGATGTTAATGATTTTCATAGGAAACAAGGACGTATTTTAAGCTAATTAACAATATAATCTTAATTGTTATTTATAAAAACCAGAATATAAGATATCTGATAGAAACAAAAAACTAAATAAAGAACAAAACCGCAAGCTCTTTAATTAAAACGCTTGCGGTTACTAAAATAAGGGAAACCAAAGTAGCTAATAAAATGATTAATAGCATAATAAATAATTTACTTTGCAAACTTTTTAGTAAGTTTCCCTGTATCAAAATTAAGTTCTAAAATATAAATCCCACTAGACAACGCATCTATTGCTATAGTACTATTGGTACCTTTTTTTACTTTAGCACCTGTAATACTGTAAATGGTATAGTTTTCTAATCTAGCTATACCTGTAGAGATTATCTTTAATGCATCCAAAGTAGTAACAACTTTTACCTCGTTAGCTAACTCAAAATCAGAGATACTTAATGCATTTTCAGTTACCGACATAAAACCAGTCCATAAAGCACCAGCATCGGTAACGTATGCTCCCATAGTACCAGCTGGTATGTGTAAATGAATACCACTACGAAGACTATTAATAGTACTACTACCAAAAGTATCGTTAGTTCCTGTAATTATAGTAGGTGGTGTTGCGCTTTCAGAAAAAACATCCGTTAAAGATAGATTCTCAGTAAAAACTGCAAAACCCATATAGGTAACACTAGCTGGTATAGTAATACTCGTCAAAGCAGCATAACGAAAAGCAGCATCACCTATACTAGTAACGTTATTACCAATAATAACATTATCTAGATTGTAATTTTGGACAAAAGCACCAACACCAATTGTAAGAACACTGTCAGGAATAATAACACTAGTTAAATCATTATTTTGAAATGCAGTAGTGCCAATAGCAGTAACACTATAAGTTGTTGTGGCATTATCAACAGTTGCAGGAATAGCAACATCTGAACCACCATTAGCGAAATCATAACCTGTAACTTCAACAGTATTTGTACCAGAAACGGTATATTCTATAAAATTAGCATCTGTAAACGTTTGCGAATGCCCTATTATAGTTATAAATAGAGCCATTAAAATAAGTAGTGATTTTTTCATAAGGAATAGGTTTTATAAGTTTATATAAAGCCAAAGTAGTTGTATGAAACACAGTAAAAAATAGGAAATATTTTTTTGTTAGGTTTTAAGCAATAAGCGTTGGGATGGACTTGATATGCGTTATTTTCTTATGGGAAATTATTGGTGTATCGTATAACTGGTGTTGAAAAAATAAGAGGGAAAGTGGGTTTTTGTAGTATTGAATTTCATTCGAATCATTTATTGCATAATTCGAATGAAATAGCTTATTGTTTAGGTGAAATTTTATTAGGTCGAGTACTTTTAGTAATTAAGAGTTGAATGTATTTGTATGAGAAACTATAATCCTCGATTTATTTTTATCTATTTCTAATAATTTAAATTTAATTATATCTTTAATTTTCACAATTTCTCCATCTTTCTTTTTCATATGCCTTGATGGACAAATTACAGCAAGATTTGTATCACCTTCTATTTTTATTATCCCTGTTCCATTATTTATTTTAAGAACAATCCCATCAAAAACATTACCTATTTTAATTTTATTTATAAAATCAGAACTAGGTTTTTTATTTTTTTCTCTAAATTTTAAACTCTTGTCCTTCTTCTTAATTGTGAAATTTAAATTTAATCTTATTTTTTTTTGTGAAGAATCTATAAAAACAACTTTAGATAATATTTCTTTACCTATTTCAAGACTAGAAAATAAATTATTAGGGATTTTTGATTTATGGACAAAACCTTCAACACCTGTTAGAATTTCTATAACTGCACCTGCAGGTATTAATTTACTTATTTTACCTTTTATTGTTTTTCCTTTACTTATCTTTAAATCAATATCCTTCCAGGGGTCTTGCTGTAACTGCTTGATGCTAAGTGACATTTTATGGTTTCGTCTGTCTAATGTTAAGATTTTTGCTTCTATTTCATCTCCAAGACTCACAAATTCACTTGCTGAAATAAAGTTTGTGGACCAAGACATTTCTGATGCGTGAATTAACCCTTCAACACCACCTTCTACTTCTATAAATGCACCATAATTGACTATTACTGTTACCTTACCTTTAACTTTCTTTCCAACTTTATAATTGTCACCTAAAATTTCCCATGGATGCTTGGTCAACTGCTTAAGACCTAATTGAATTCTAGATTTGTTTTCATCAAAATCAAGAATTACAAGGATTAGTTTTTGGGCAAGTTTTACAATTTCATTTGGATGATTAATTCTTGACCAAGATAAGTCTGTAATATGGATTAACCCATCTAAACCTCCAAGATCAATGAATACACCATAAGAAGTAATGTTTTTAACAATTCCGGAAAGAATAAGCCCTTTTTTTAATCTTGATAATAATTCACTTTTTTGTTTTTCAATTTTTTCTTCATAAATAATTCTATGTGATATTATAGCACTTTTGTATTGATGATCAATTTTAACTATTTTAAAATCCATTGTTTTATCAATATATAATTCATAATCAGGTATACTATAATTCTCAATTTGAGACCCAGGTAAGAAAG
>JAGPUY010000012.1 GCA_018067265.1 Oceanihabitans sp.
TGCTTTACCAATTGTAGAAAGTATTACTGCAGAGATGCAAGCATAAATTACGAAGAAGAAACAGTCTATGTATTGTTTGCTTCCTAATTTACAATACCCATTTCGTTTGCATTTCAAACAAAAAAAATCCTGAAGGTAAACTTCAGGATTTTTTTTGTTTTATTTTTTTTTAAGCTTTAACCGAATACATTTGATCGCGTAATTCTTTAATTTTAGAATCTTGCATGTACTCATCAAAAGTAGTATGTCTGTCTATTACTCCGTTTGGCGTAAGCTCTACTACTCTATTTGCTAATGTTTGCGCAAACTCATGATCATGTGTAGAAAACAAGACCGTACCTTTAAAGTTTTTAAGAGAGTTATTAAACGCTGTAATACTTTCTAAATCTAAATGGTTTGTTGGTTCGTCTAACTGTAAAACATTAGCTCTTACCATCATCATTCGAGATAACATACAACGTACTTTTTCTCCTCCAGAAAGCACATTCGATTGTTTAAGTGCTTCTTCTCCACTAAAAATCATTTTTCCTAAAAAGCCTCGAATATAAACTTCTTCTCGTTCTTCTTCTGTTGTTGCCCATTGACGTAACCAATCGACTAGCGATAAATCATTTTTAAAAAACTCACTATTATCTAAAGGTAAATAAGATTGTGTAGTAGTAACTCCCCAAGCAAATTTTCCTGCATCTGGTTTTTCTTTATCATTTAAAATTTCGTAGAATGCTGTTGTTGCTCTAGAATCTCTAGAGAAAATAACCACTTTATCTCCTTTGTTTAAATTTAAATCGATGTCTTTAAAAAGTGTTTCTCCTTCAAGAGAAGCAGCTAGGCCTTCAATATTTAATATTTGATCTCCCGCTTCTCTGTCTCTTTCAAAAATAAGTGCTGGATAACGACGACTAGAACGTCTAATATCTTCAATATTTAACTTATCAATCATTTTCTTTCTACTCGTTGCTTGTTTCGATTTTGCAACGTTTGCAGAGAAACGACGAATAAACTCTTCTAGTTCTTTCTTTTTATCTTCCGCTTTTTTGTTTTGTTGCGCATGTTGTCTTGCTGCTAATTGAGAAGACTCATACCAAAACGTATAGTTCCCTGAGAAGTGATTAATTTTTCCGAAATCAATATCCGAAATATGTGTACAAACCGAATCTAAAAAGTGTCTATCGTGAGAAACCACAATAACACAACTATCGTAATTGGCAAGAAAGTTTTCTAACCATGAAATCGTTTCGTAATCTAAATCATTGGTAGGCTCATCCATAATTAAAACATCTGGACTACCAAACAAAGCTTGTGCTAATAAAACACGTACCTTTTGTTTACCATCTAAATCTTTCATTAAGGTATAATGCGCATCTTCTTTGATACCTAAATTAGAAAGCATTGCAGCGGCATCGCTTTCTGCGTTCCAACCATTCATTTCTTCAAACTTCACCTGTAGTTCACCAATTTTTTCGGCGTTCTCATCGGTATAGTCTGCATAAAGAGCATCAATTTGCGCTTTAATTTGATATACAGGTTTGTTCCCTTTTAAAACCGTATCTAAAACCGTATCTTCATCATGCAAGTTATGATCCTGTTCTAAAACAGACATACGCTTACCTGCTTCTAAATGTACATGTCCAGAAGTTGGATCTTGCTTTCCTGCAATAATTTTTAAAAAGGTAGATTTTCCTGCTCCATTGGCTCCAATAATACCATAGCAATTTCCGTTATTAAAAGTTGTATTTACTTCATCAAAAAGAATTCGTTTTCCAAATTGAACGGAAAGATTAGAAACTGATAACATATTTGTATTTAATTTTATCTCAGATATTTCTATATATTTAAAAAGTACTTGACGAACTTACAAAAGAATGAGCTTTACTCCTTGACATAAAGCTATATTGTAAGTTTTTGCAAAAGTAAAAAATTCTAGCCATAAGAAGAAACTTCTTAGGTTAAAATAAAAGGTAATAAAAGTCGTAATTACATGACTTTGTTTTTAACTTTTAACAACGAATTAACAAGAGGTATAACTTGCAACGCATACTTTTGTTAAAGCGCCTTAACTTAGTTTTTCACCCAATTATGAGATTATTTCTTTCCATACTATTATTAACACTCACCTTTTCTTCTTGCAAAAAAGACGTTGCTACAGATGAAGGGGAAACGGCTTATATTGGTGGCGAAATAATTAACCCTATTGATAAACAGGTTATTATACGCAAATCCAATATTACTATTGATACTCTTTTACTAGATAATAAAAATAGATTTCTATATAAATTGAATGCTTTAGAAAGCGGTTTATATACTTTTAAACTGCAATCCCAGTATGGCGAAGAGTTTCAGTTAGCTTTATTAGAACCTAAGGATAGTGTTATGGTTAGAATAAATACTATTGATTTTGATGAATCTTTAGTATTTACAGGTAACGGAGCAAAAAAGAATAACTATTTAATTAATATGTTTCTTGAGAATGAAGAAATAAATGAAAAAATATTAAGCTACTACCAATTAGAACCTATTGCTTTTGAAAAAAAAATAGATTCGATTAGAAAACATAGAAACACTAACCTAAACCTGTTTCTGGAAAAGAATATAACTTCGGAATTGTTTCAGGAAATTTCAAAAGCCAACATAGATTACAACTATTATTTAAGTAAAGAAATTTACCCATTTGCATATTATGGGGATAATGAAATAAAGAATTTACAATCCCTACCCCAAACTTTTTATAACTACAGAAAAGATATTGATTATAACAGTATTGCTTTAAAAGATTACTTTACCTATAAGACTTTTTTAAGATATCATTTTAAAAATCTAGCTTTATCCGAACATTTAAAAAAATCGAAAGACAGTATATTAAAAAGAAATTCTTACTGCTATAATTTAGATAAACTAAAATTAATTGATAGTTTGATTACCGATAAAGACATTAAAAACCCTTTATTAAGTATATCTTCTATGGACTACATAAACAAAACTAAAAATATAAAAGAGCTAGATTCTTTTCTCGCCTTTTATTACGAAAAAAGTACCGATACCAAAGACAAAAACTATATTCAGAAATTAGTTAAGTCTTTAAAACAATTACAGATTGGAAACAAAATACCAAATGTAACTTTGGTAAATTATAAAAATCAGCAAGTAGGTTTACATCAATTAATTAGAAAGCCTACTGCTTTATATTTTTGGTCTAAAGATTACAAATCTCATTTACAAGAAAGTCATACTAAAGTAAAAGAGTTAATGTTAAAATACCCGGAAGTAAACTTCATTTCTATAAATATCGATGATTCTCACTTAAGAGATAATAGTCGAATTTTGCAGCAATATGGTTTAACGTACCAACACGAATACCAATTAAAAAACCCTAAAGAAGCAAAAGAAGCATTGGCAATAAACCCAATAATAAAGGTAATGCTAGTAGACAGAAAAGGAAAAATTATTGATCCTCATACCAATTTATTTTCTGTTCAATTTGAAGAAGAGTTGTTAGGATTGTTGAATCAATAGGATATAATACATCGTTTACAACTTCTTCCTATCTCCTATCCATCTATAGAAACGCTTATTTGTTTGTTGTTTTCAAAATGAACAGAAAAGAAATAGTTTTTACCTTCTTTTTCTTGAAAGATCATTTCAAACCCTTCGGTATTCACAGAGATTCCTTTTAACTGAAAATGGGTATCTAAAGACACAAATTCTATTTCTGCATTTGCATATTGTTCTTTTAGCGCATTTTCTGCTTCCAACTTTATAGCTACCTCATTATTTAAGGTGTCTAATAAAATTTGCTTTTGGACTTTAAAAAGCCCTTCCGTATTTCCATCTATTAATACTTCAACATCGGTATCTAGATATTTTCTATTCACCAGCCAACCAATTCTATTTCCGTTGGTGCTAAAACTTTCTATTTCCCCAAAATCAGTATCTGTAATTTTTAGCTTATCTGTACCAAATAGTTTTCCTAATATTCCCATTTCGTTCTTTTATTGTTCGATTAACAACCTATCTTTTAAGTGTAAAATGGGCTTTAAATTCTTTCTTAGTGTTGTTTAATGGCTCTAGATATTCTACGGTAAACCAATAATCGGAAGTTGGCATTTCAACTCCTTTAAAAGTTCCATCCCAACCAATACTTGAA
>JAGPUY010000320.1 GCA_018067265.1 Oceanihabitans sp.
CGCGTTCTATAGCAATTTTAGCAGCTTTCACTCCCATTGTTGCTGTAGTATCTCCAGAACCGTCTTTTACCCAACGTCTCTCTTTTATCCCTGTTCGTTCTTGAATCCAAGCATCGTTGGTATCCATCATTACAGACAAATCATCGTTTGTTACCACATTATCAGGAACGTAGTGACCAAGTCCTATTATTTTAGAATTATACATAGTACTATTAATTAAAATCTAAATCCAATGGTATTGTTAATATAACAATATTTGGTGCCGCAATTTAATCATTAAAAGTAGTATTCTTAAGATATTTAATTTTAAATATGAATTTAATAAAACATGATAAAAAATCACGTACACTACTATTAATTAAAGAATGCGTTCATTTCTAAGGTATTAATGATGTTAACTCTTTGAATTTACTTTAGCTGCTATTTTACTAATGGCATGTTCTGAAATAGCGGTAATAGATAAGGACGGATTTACGCCAGGATTTGCCGAAATCATCGAACCATCACAAACTAACATGTTTTTATAACCAAAAACGGCATTATATTTATCAATCACGCCTTTGGATGCGTTTTCTGCCATAACAGCGCCACCTAATATATGTGCAGTGGTTGGTGTTCCTAATAAAGAATCTGTAAAGTTTGCGTACGGAATTCCGTTTACCTTTTTAGCTACTTGTTTTCCTAGTTCCATCGCTTCCGGAATAAAAGCACTTGGTCTTGGTCCGGACTCGGTAACGGTTTTCATTTTGGTAAACCTTCCTAATTTAATTTGCAGTGTACTATCTAAGGTTTGCATAAACAACAGAATAGTAGTTCGTTTTGCATAGTTTTTAGAAAAGATGGTTTTAAAAAATCGGGTAGGCTGTTTAAAAAATAACCGTATAATTCCGAGTAATCGAAAAATCGCAAATTTATTATGAATGGTTGGCACCGTTAATACTTTTGAAAAACCAGAACCTGCGCCATAACGAACAGGTTCTAAATGGCTATTTTTATCGGTATGCAAAATAGATCCTATAGCAATTCCTTTGGAAAAATCTTTCGGGTTTTTATCTGTAGAAGTGATCAATAATAAAGACTCGTTATTGGTTCTAATATTTTTTCCAACAGCGTCTGATAAATTTGGTAAGGTAGATGCTTTCAGCTTTAACAACAAAGGAACCGTTCCCATAACGCCTCCAGAGAAAATCACGCCTTTGGCTGTTACACTCTCTTTACTTCTTTTACCTATACTCGATTTATAGTCAATTTTATAACCATCAGAACCATCTTCGTTTCCTAAAGGCGACACATTAAAAACTTCTTTTTCGGCTATAATTTTAGCGCCTAATTGCTGTGCTAAATACAAGTAATTTTTATCCAAAGTATTTTTAGCATTATATCTACAACCAGTCATACAAGCACCACAAAACACACAACCCGTTCTGTCTGGACCTTTACCATTAAAGTAAGGATCTGCTACCTTTTTTCCTGCTTCCCCAAAGTAAACCGCAACTTTTGTGGCTTCAAAATGGGCTTCTTTACCAATATCTTTGGCAAGATCTTTAATTAATAAATCCGATTCGTATAATTTCGGATTGGTAGCTGCTCCCAACATTTTATGCGCCGTATCATAAAACGGTTTTAAGACCTTTTCCCAATCCTTTAAATTTGCCCAACTTCCTGTTTTAAAAAAATCTGTTTTTGGAATTGGTAAGGTATTCGCATACACCAAAGAACCGCCGCCAACACCAACGCCAGAAAGTACGGTAACATGATTTAAAAAGGTCATTTTAAAAATACCGTGTAGACTTGCTTTAGGTTCCCAAAGCCATTTTTTTAAATTCCAATTGGTTTTCGGGAAGTCGTTATCTTTAAACCATTTTCCTTTTTCTATGACTAAAACTTTATAGCCTTTTTCAGAAAGTCGTAAAGCACTTACCGATCCTCCAAAGCCACTTCCAATAATCACATAATCGTATTCCAAATCCACTATATATTCGTTTTTTATAAAATTAAAGCTATTATTCCTTATTTCTAGTTTTAAATTTTTATTTCATGATGTCAGTTTGTCACTTTTAAAGTATTGGCATTTTTGTTGCCTATACCAAGAAAAGCAAATTAATAATAATTCGTCAATTAGAGTTATGGCTTTTGCCGAAGTATGGAGAAGTTCTCGATACACTTCTCGCAAACGCAAAGCACTCGAAGTGACAAAAAAATAAACAGATTTCCGCTTTCGCGGAAATGAAAAAAAATATAATTCATTATGGCAAAAGGAAATATTAATGTTTCAGTAGAAAACATTTTCCCATTAATCAAGAAGTTTTTATATAGTGATCACGAAATATTTTTACGTGAGCTAATAAGTAATGGTACAGATGCAACTTTAAAACTGAAGCATTTAACGAGTATTGGAGAATCTAAATCACCATATGGTAATCCAACCATTGAAGTAAAAATTGATAAAGAAGGAAAAAAGCTCCACATTATTGATCAAGGTTTAGGAATGACTGCAGAAGAGGTTGAAAAATACATTAACCAAATTGCTTTTTCTGGTGCAGAAGAATTTTTAGACAATTATAAAGATGCGGCGAAAGATTCTGGAATTATTGGACACTTCGGATTAGGTTTTTACTCTGCATTTATGGTAGCAGAAAAAGTAGAACTTATTACGAAATCGCATAAAGAAGGAACCACTGCAGCACATTGGACTTGTGATGGTTCTCCTGAATTTACTTTAACAGAATCGGATAAACAAGAAAGAGGAACAGAAATCATTCTTCATATTGCAGAAGACTCTACAGAGTTTTTAGAAGAAGCTAGAATTAGCACTTTACTTTATAAGTATAACAAGTTTATGCCTATTCCAATTAAATTTGGAACGAAAGAAATTAATGATCCAGAGCATACTCCAGAAACTACAAAAGACGCGGAAGGTAAAGAAACAACAGAGCCTCAGAAAAAAATCACAGTAGACAACATTATCAATAACCCGAATCCAGCTTGGACCAAACAACCAGCAGATTTAGATGATGAAGCATACACCGAATTTTATCGCGAATTATATCCTTCGCAATTTGAAGACCCATTATTTCATATCCACTTAAACGTAGACTATCCTTTTAATCTTACAGGAATCTTATATTTCCCGAAGATGACGAACGATTTAAACGTTCAAAAAGATAAAATTCAACTATACCAAAATCAGGTTTATGTAACCGATAATGTAGAAGGTATTGTACCAGAATTTTTAACCATGTTACGTGGTGTAATTGATTCTCCAGATATTCCATTAAACGTATCGCGTTCGTATTTACAGGCAGATGGTGCAGTAAAAAAGATTTCGTCTTATATCACTAGAAAAGTTGCCGATAAATTAAAATCGTTGTTTAATAGCAATCGTGAAGATTTTGAAGCAAAATGGGATGATATTAAAATTGTTATTGAATACGGAATGCTTTCCGAAGATAAATTCTTTGAAAAAGCAGATGCATTTGCATTATATCCTACAGTAGATGGAAAATTCTATACCTACGATGAATTATTCAACAAAATAAAAGAAAATCAAACCGATAAAGATGGCAAATTAGTTATTCTTTATGCTTCTAACAAAGACGAGCAGCACAGTTATATTGAAGCTGCAAAAGCGAAAGATTATGAAGTATTAATGTTAGACTCACCTATCGTTTCGCATTTAATTCAAAAACTAGAAAGCGCTAAAGAAAACATTTCTTTTGCTCGTGTAGATGGGGATCATATCAATAACTTAATTAAGAAAGACGACACTACCATTTCTAAATTAAGCGAAGATGAAAAGAAAACTTTAGAGGAGTTGTTGAAAGAAACGATTCCTTCGGAAAAGTTCATGGTGCAATTAGAAGCTATGGATAGTGATGCAACACCATTTATGATTACGCAACCAGAATTTATGCGTAGAATGAAAGAGATGCAACAAACTGGCGGTGGCGGTATGCAAATGTTTGGTAGTATGCCAGAAATGCACAACCTTATTGTCAATGTAAATTCCGAATTGGTAAACGAAATTTTAAGCACCAAAACCAAAAAGAAACAAGAACGTTTAATTACGCAAAGTTTAGATTTAGCCAGACTTTCTCAAGGTTTATTAAAAGGAGAAGAGTTAACTAATTTTATTAAACGTAGTTACGAATTATTAAAATAAGCAAAGCGTAATTCCCTTGAAAAAGGGAATTTCTTTAGCATTCCTTCGA
>JAGPUY010000132.1 GCA_018067265.1 Oceanihabitans sp.
AACAGGAGGAAATTGCAGAAAACAATCCTATGTGGACCTGCTCCATGCATCCGCAAATATTAAAATCCGAACCAGGAGATTGTCCTATTTGTGGGATGGATTTAATTCCTGTAGAAAGTAATTCGGATGGTTTATTAGCCGATCAATTCCAGCTTTCTGAAAATGCAATGGCACTGGCAAACATACAAACCTCTAGGGTTGGTACAAGTAGTACCGACGCGGATTCCGGTTTCGTTTTATCTGGAAAAATTACAGAGAATGAAGATGAAACAGCAACCATGCCTGCTCATTTTGATGGAAGAATAGAAAAACTGTACGTAAAATCGTTAGGAGAACAAGTGAATATAGGACAAGCAGT
This sequence comes from Oceanihabitans sp., assembly GCA_018067265.1. GTDB lineage: Bacteria > Bacteroidota > Bacteroidia > Flavobacteriales > Flavobacteriaceae > Oceanihabitans. The sequence goes on from JAGPUY010000132.1 coordinate 359, forward strand.
AGCTAGAATCTATTCCCCAGATCTTATTGCGGCACAGCAGGAATTAATTACAGCATACAAACTAAGAGCTTCCCAACCACAACTTTATAATGCGGTGAAGAATAAATTTAAAAACTGGAAAATTCACGGTTCGCAATTGGAGGAAGTGGAACAAAGCGGACAAGTAAAAACAAGTTTTACTATTTACTCGCATGTATCTGGTGTGGTTACCGAAATTGCTATCAACGAAGGTTCGCATATTATGGATGGGAAACCTATTTTTAAAGTGTCTAATTTAAACACCGTTTGGGCAAATTTTGATGTGTATGAAAATCAAATCCGTCAATTTAAAAAAGGGCAAGCGATTGTGGTAACAACCAACGCCTATCCCAATAAAACATTTAAAGGGAAAGTCGATTTTATAGATCCTATTTTAGATACGAAAACAAGAACCGTAAAATTAAGAGTGGTATTAAATAATAAAGAAGATGTATTTAAACCAGGAATGTTTGTCGAAGGAAAATTAAAAGGAATCGCCGATGCTTCGAATAACGAACAAGTATTAATGATTCCAACTTCTGCTGTTTTATGGACAGGAAAACGTTCGGTAGTATATATCAAAGTGAATCCTGCACAACCCGTTTTTGAAATGCGAGAAATTACCATTGGGAATGCAATAGGAAGTAATTATCCCGTTTTAGAAGGTTTGCAAAAGGGAGATGAAATTGTAACCAACGGGACTTTTACAGTAGATGCTGCCGCGCAATTGCAAGGCAAGAAATCGATGATGAATAAATCGGAGAAACAAGAACCAAAGATCGCAATGGAACCTATGCAAATGCAATTTCCTGCGCATTTTCAAGAAGCATTTAAAGAAACTCTTGCTATTTACCTGAAGATGAAAGATGCCTTTATTGCAAGTGATGGGAATACAGTTTCCGATATTGCTGGTAGTATGTATCAGAAAGCACAAAATTTCGATACCACAAGTTTAGGGAAAATGGAATTAGGGCATTTTAATAAAACGCTAGCCATGTTAAAAGCGATTTCCGAAAATAATGAAATAGAAAAGCAACGTGACCATTTTGTGATACTCAATGAAAACATAGTAGTTATAGCCATGAATATGGGGACTTTAGACACCACATTATATGTTCAAAAATGTCCAATGGCAAACAATAATAGTGGTGCCATGTGGCTGAGTGCTAAAAAGGAAATTCGAAATCCGTATTATGGAGATGCCATGATAACCTGCGGTAGTATCATTGAAGAAATCAAATAATAATAACATTAAAAACGAATCCCTTATGACTAGAATGAAGAAATTAAATATAATAAGCGTGCTACTCGCAGTAACAGGAATAGCGATGTTAGTTATTGGTGTTCTAATGAAAATTCCAGCTCCAGCTTTAACAGGTGTCGGTTTTTTATTGATAGTATGGGCTTTACAAGTAATAAAATAAACGAATAACTAAATTTTTAAACCATGAAGAAAATAATTTTAAGTCTAGCTGTACTAGCTACAATGAGTTTGACAAGTTGTAAAAACGAAACCAAACAGAAAACAGAAACAACAACTGCCGAAGTATCGGAAGAAATGGCGATGACCGATATTTCTTTTGGTGTGCGTGGAAACTGCGGGATGTGTAAAAGTACCATTGAAAAAGCAACGAATGGTGTTGCAGGTGTATCTCAAGCAAATTGGGATGTAGATAAAAAGAAAATGGAGGTTTCTTTTGATAATACGAAAACCGATGCATTAGCAATTCACAATGCCATTGCAGCTTCTGGGTATGATACCGATAAAGTTCTAGGAAGTGAAAAAGCCTATGAGAATTTACCGGGTTGTTGTAAATATGATCACGAAATGAGGATGAATACCTCTGGTGCTCCAAAAGAATAACACCTTTCTATTCATCCATGATGAAGCCTGTAAATCCTATTAAAAATATTTTTTTTAATAGGATTTATTGTTTTAACTGTATTTAAATGATTGATTTGTAGTGATTTATTTTTGTTTTGAAAGGAATTTTAACATTTCCCGACAAATTCTAGAACTAACGTATTAACCACTAAATGAAACTAACTAAAACTTTAGGCTATCTCGGCCTTCTCGCCTCTATTCTTGTAGGATTAGGCGAATACTTTCTACATTATTCCCCACAGATTTTAGAACATGCAAAGGATTACGATTTTTTTAAATATGTACCTTTAGAAAATCTTACTATAGGACATTTCTTGGCAGTTATTGGCTTACCTTTTTATTTTGCTGGATACCTACACATCTACCGAATGCTAAAATCTGGAAACGAAACTTTAGCAAGACTCGTTTTAGCAATAGGATTTATTGCTTTCGCTGTTGGTGGTATTTGGATTGGCTCCAGAGCATCTATTGGTAACATTGTACATTTAAAAGGTACTATGGATCCCAATATCTACCAAAATCTATTAGCAGATTATACCAGCCATATGGAGATTTTAGTAAAAGCACTTCGTATCATCATTGCATCGTTATCTGTAGTATTTGTTATCGCTATCCTAAAAGG
>JAGPUY010000340.1 GCA_018067265.1 Oceanihabitans sp.
TCACTCGTGTTTACGCAAGGCGGATTAATTATTCCTCCACACATTTTAGTTTCATGGATATAATGTTCTGCGCTATAAAATCCGCCGCCATTATTTAAAACGGCGACCATAAACTCTAAAGGAAAATAGCATTTTAAATACAAACTCTGATAACTTTCTACCGCATAGGAAGCCGAATGCCCTTTTGCAAAGGCATAACCTGCAAAGCTTTTAATTTGATTCCATACTTCCAACGTTAATTCGTCTTTATAGCCTCTAGCTTTACAATTAGAGATGAATTTTTCTTCTACCGCTACAAACTCCGATTTCGATCGATACTTCCCGCTCATTCCTCTTCGAAGCACATCTGCTTCCCCTAACGTTAATCCCGCAAACTGATTCGCTACTTTTAGAACATCTTCTTGATACACCATAATTCCGTAGGTTTCTGGCATAATCTGAAGCAACATGGCATTGGCTTCTTTGCGTTTTTCAGGATGCCGTTGCCTCACAATAAATTCCTGTTTCATTCCAGATCCGGAAACGCCTGGTCTAATAATAGAACTTGCTGCTACCAATCCTAAATAATCTTGTGTTTGTAGTTTTTGCATCAATCCGCGCATGGCTGGCGATTCTACATAATAGGCACCAATGGCTTTTCCGCTTTTAAGCAAATTATTAATCTTCGGATCTTTTTTAAACTTCTCGACTTGGGTAATATCAATTGGCGCTAATTCTGGTCGGTTGTATTTTATAATTTCTATAGCTTCTTTAATTTTTGCTAATCCGCGTTGCCCTAAAATATCAAACTTAAAAACACCTACATCTTCGGCAATCATCATATCAAACTGTACCGTTGGAAAACCTTTTGGTGGCATATCGGTTGCCGAATAATAATGAATGGGTTTATCTAGTATTAGAATACCACAAGAATGCACGCTTATATAATTTGGAAAACCTTTTATTAAATCGCCATATTTTAAAACTAAAGCGGAAATTTCGTCTAGAGCATCTTTAGAGAATCGACCGCTACTCAATTTATCAATTTCCTCTTTTGGCAAGCCGAATACTTTTCCCAATTCCCGAACAACCGCTTTGTATTTAAACGTATTATAGACTGCTAACAGCGCCACGTTTTTAAAGCGTTTAAAAATATAGTTGGTAATATCTTCGCGATCTTTCCATGAGAAATCAATATCAAAATCTGGTGGTGATGCGCGAAACGGATTGATAAAACGTTCAAAATACAAGTCTAATTCTATAGGATCTACATCGGTAATACCTATAATATATGCAACAATACTATTGGCACCACTTCCTCTTCCAACGTGGATATAATCCATGCTTTTGGAATAGCTAATAATATCATAATTGATTAAAAAGTAGGATACAAAATCTAGTTCCTTAATGGTTTTCAATTCGGTGGCTAATCGTTGGATTACTTTTTCATTCGGATTCGAATACCGAGCATGTAATTTAGTGTCACACAAGCTTTCTAGCATCTCATAATCTGCTTCCTTAGTCTCTAAATACACACTTTTATTTTGTGGTGTTCTATCTTTTCCGAAGTAAAAATCAATCGTACAAGCATCTAATACTTCTTTCGTGTTTTCTATAATAAATGAAAAATCCGCAAACGCTTTTTTTAGATTCTCTAAAGACAACATCACATCTGTTTCCCGGCATTCTTCCGTTTTTTGAAGCTTACTTAATAAGGTGTTATTATCAATTGCTCGTAACAAGCGATGGGCATTAAAATCTCGTTGGCTTCTAATGGTAACCTGTTGATGAATGACTAGCTTCTCTTTAAAATCTTTATAAATAGAAAAAGGGAGTTTCCGAAGTTCTTCCGTAGAAATACCAATAAATTCATTCGCATGAAAAACAGTCTTTTCCTGTTGCAACACCTGTTCAAACGGATAAATAACAAAGGCATTTTCAAAGCTTGGCGCAACATTAGGGATTTTCGTTTTATGATGTGTATGCTGTGATAAAAAGGTATTTAACTCCTGAAAACCCGCATTATTTTTCGCTAATCCTACAAACTGCTGTGTGGCGCCATTTCTAAAATCAATGCCGATAACAGGTTTTATATTATATTGCTTTGCTTTTTGGACAAAATTAAGACATGCCGAAGTATTATTAATATCGGTTAACGCAAGGGTTTGTATACCATTTTCTTTCGCTAATGCTAATAAAGCCACTTCAGAAAACGTACCAAAACGCAAGGAATAATAGCTATGACAATTTAAATACATTATAGTTTTCTATGTGCTAATACAATTGGTGGTTCGCCATTAAACGGGTTATTAAAACGCCCTATCGTTTTTGCGCCTATCGATCCTGCTTTCTGGATACTTAATTCGCCATATTTGCCGCGTATGGTATCCATAGCATGATACAAACGCAGCATTTCTTCGGTATCATCAAAAAGGTTGATTTGATAATTCCCGCTTACAATATGCGTGAACTTTACACCTACCAATCGGATTAATAATCGGCGTTGGTACAACTGATCAAAGAGTTCTAAAATCTTAGGAATAAGCACATGGTCTGCACTGGTGTACGGAATTTTATGTTGTTTGGTATAGGTATTAAAATCCGAATAGCGAATTTTCACACTAATGCAAGCGGTTAGCTTCTCGCCTTTTCGCAATTGATAGGCAAGATTTTCGGCCATCGCAAAAACGGTCGTTCGCAATTTAGTGACATCAATAGTATCTTTGGTAAACGTGCGTTCTGTAGAAATAGACTTCCGTTCATGAAAAGGAATTAATGGCGGATTATCGATGCCATTGGCACGTTTCCAAATCGTTCTGCCGTTGACACCCAAAGCGCTAACTAGCATTTCCACTGGCATTTGTTGTACCATACGAACGGTATCCACCCCTAAATTTCGCAATACCTGATAGGTTTTCGTTCCAACAGAAGGTATTTTCTTAATCGATAAAGGTGCTAAAAACGATTTTTCAAAACCAGGATCTATTTGCAATTGGTTATTCGGTTTTGCTTCTCCTGTAGCAACTTTAGACACCATTTTATTTGTCGATAATCCGAAAGAAATGGGCAAACCGGTTTCTCGAATGATGGTTTCTCTCAATTCCGAAGCATATTTATAGCTTCCAAAAAACGTATCCATACCACTTAAATCGGCATAAAACTCATCGATACTTGCCTTTTCAAAAATAGGAACTTTCTCCTTAATAATTTCGGTCACCAGATGCGATTGCTTGGTATAAATGGAAGCATTGCCGCGAATAACTACTGCTTCTGGACATAAACGTCGTGCCACTTTCATTGCCATACCAGAATGCACGCCAAACCTTCGTGTTTCATAACTACAAGCAGCCACAACACCTCTATCTCCGGTGCCTCCAACTAGTAACGGTCGTTTCTGTAAACGGCTATCTATCCGTCGTTCACAGGACACAAAAAACGTATCTAAATCCAGATGCAAAATATTTTTTTTCATACTACAAAGCTAGCTACATTTGCAAGCATTTATTGCTTATATTTGTAGCATTATGAAATTTATATCTAAAAACATTCGCCATTTAAGAAGCTTAAAAGGTGTTACGCAAGAAGTGCTTGCTGAAGATTTACAGGTAACCCGATCACGTATAAGTTCTTACGAAGAAGGTCGCTCTGCACCTACTATTGAAATGCTCATTCAATTATCGGATTATTTTAAACTTCCTATAGATATTTTACTTCGAAATGATTTAACGAAGGCAAAAGATACTTCGTTTATCGAATTAGGAAACCAGCGTGTTCTG
>JAGPUY010000364.1 GCA_018067265.1 Oceanihabitans sp.
CCTTAGTGCTTGCCTCTTCTGCCTCTATGCTTACCATTAATAATGTGTTTACTAAATTTGATTTAGACCAATATTTTATTGCCAAATTAAGTGGTGCAGATTTAAAAGCATCTAAACCACATCCCGAAATATTTATAAAAGCCGCAGAAGCTTCCGGTTTTAACAGAACGGAATGTCTAGTAATTGAAGATTCTACTAGCGGCATTAAAGCAGCCTTTGATGCAGGAATTTATTGTGTTGGTTATGATAGTTTAAACTCTAAAAATCAAAATTATTCTTTAGCAAACAAAGTCGTTTCCAACTTTAATGAGATACCTTTTGAGAAGGTTAAAGATTTAGTGTAGTACGATACCGTTATTTATGTATTTAATTCTAAAAAGGAATACATTCCCTATAAGTCAAGCATTATCCTTTTATTTAACCATAAAAACCATAATGCTTAACAACAGATAATTATCTTATTTTATATACTTATCCAGTAAACTTTTAAGAAGCCTTACGTCTTTATCCTTTTCACGACTTAGGTTCTTTTTAGAATCACATTCAAATAAAGAATAATCAATTTCGATAAAATGGATTTCCTTTTTTTCAAGTACATCTCTTCGTCTTTTATTATACTTTTTTATTTGTTCTCCTCTAGTAATACCACTTACTGTCATAACATCTAGTTTTTCTAAATGCTCTTTGGTTTGATTTTGCTTTTCTGAAAATTCAACAACTAAATTTGCTCCTTCATAAAAGGCCGCAAGAGGTAATTTTGTTCTTGTTTTTCCTTTTTTATGCATATCCCCAAACAAAAAAGAAAAAGTATGTTTACGTGAAGCTTTTTCTTTCAATATTTCGTCACAAAGATCTAAAATGTAGAATTCATCACTATTTTCTCTAACTTCTTTAGATCTTTCTTTTTTAGAAACAGTACTACTGGCTTCATTTTCTGGAAAGGTAGCTCCTTCTCGTACCAAATACCAATAGACAGCAGTTTCTGTTCTTTCTGCATGAACAGAAGGTATTGTGTTTAAGGCTTTCTCTTTATCTAAAGTTCTTAACACTTTTCTAAGAGGTAAGCCTTTTTTTTGATCCTTTGTAAAAACACCAGCTTCGATTAAATCGAACATGATATCTTTTGCAGGAATCCAATCTTTATCCGTGTTTTTAGTAAAGTAATTCTCTATTACCTTATTTATTTGCGTTACTCTGTCTTCGCTATTACTTCTATTCTCCATGATTATCACTTTTATATTACTTGCATGGACTGCAAATAAAACGGCTGCAAGATAAGTCAATAATATCACGAAATAATTATACTACCTATTTAATTCTGTACTAAATATGATATGTGCTTACTTCTATTGATATTAAACTTTTTAACACTCCATAAATAACAACTATTTGTGCCTTTTCTTCCTTTAAATATAAACCGCATTTTAATATAAAATAGCTAGTAAAAACAGCTTTCCTTTTTCCCATAAGAATACCTTATATATTAGAACGATGAAAAACGACATACGTCGCATTACATAAAGCTACAAAGAATAATTAAGTCGTTTAACGATTAAATTCTTTATGAAGCAGAACTCCGTATATTTTTGTCTCTCTCATTAAGATTAATAGCAAATTATTTAATGAACAAGATTTAGTCATGGTTTTACACCAATGGCTTGACCTACTATGCAAATAATCGCTATTATGAATAAAAAATTCGTTTTTTACACGCTTATTTTAACTGTTTTTATTAATAGTTTTAATGGTTTTTCGAGAAATGCTAAGACCCCAAATCCCCCGTCTAGCACAAGGATAACTAACACATACAATGCGTCTCTAAGTACGTATATCTCTTTGATATCTGACTTTCAAAACACGGACCAAATTTATGCTATTTTTAGGAGTATCACTTTATGTCCTGGACCTTCCATTTCTGTAAATGTAGATCCCGGAACTTGTGGTGCGGTCGTAAATTCTATTCTTCCAACTACCGATATTGTTGGAGGTTCTATGGTTTTAATAACTCCTTTAGGTGATGGCGATACTTTCCCTGTTGGTACAACTTCTGTAACTTATGAAGAACGCGATGCCGGTAATACCTCAACAGTAAACACTTGTTCTTTTGATGTAACGGTTGTAGATAATGAGGCTCCAACTCCAGATGCTGCTACGCTTTTAGATGTCACTGCGCAATGTGAAGTAACTAGCTTAACTGCGCCAACAGCTACCGATAATTGTGGTGGAGCTATTTTGGTAACGAACAATGCGACACTTCCTATTACCGCACAAGGAACAACTGTTGTAGTTTGGACTTACGAAGATGTTAACGGACTAACTTCTACACAAAATCAGAATGTCATTATTACAGATACTACGGCTCCAACTCCGGATACTGCTACGCTTTCAGATGTGACCGCGCAATGTGAAGTAATAAGCTTAACTGCGCCAACAGCTACAGATAATTGTGGTGGAACAATTATCGTTACGAACAATGCGACACTTCCTATTACCGCACAAGGAACAACTGTTGTAGTTTGGACTTACGAAGATGTTAACGGAC
>JAGPUY010000374.1 GCA_018067265.1 Oceanihabitans sp.
ATTTCTAGATCACACTATGGAAGATTACAACTCTTACTTAGATTTAAATAGAGGTTTCTTTTTTATCACACAAAGTGCTGCTAAAAAAATGAAAGCCACCAAAGGAGGTTCGATAGTAAATGTAGGTTCTATGTGGGCAAAACAAGCAGTAAAAGCGACTCCATCTACGGCATACTCCATGCAAAAAGCAGGTTTACATACCTTAACAAAGCATTTGGCTATGGAGTTAGCAGAAGATAATATTCGTGTAAATGCAGTTTCACCAGCATTAGTAAACACACCTGTTTATCATGGCGTTTTTGGTGGTAAAAAAGCTGCGGACAAGGCATTAGTAGGTTTTAACGGATTTCATCCAATAGGTCGTTTCGGAGAAGCATCCGATGTGTCTAACAGCATTCTGTTTTTATTATCCGAAAAAGCATCTTGGGTTACAGGTGCTATTTGGGATACCGATGGTGGTGTAATGGCAGGACGTAATTAATAAAAAAACATAAGCCATAGCTATACTAAGATGTTGTCTATGGCTTTTTAACCTTCCGAATAATTCCCATTTAGAATAAACAAATATGAAAAATTTAATTTATACTCTAATCCTTCTAATCTTTTTTGTTAGTTGCAAAAACGATATTTCTTCAAAAAATAGCACGGTAACAACAAACCTTAGTGCTTCCATAAAAAAGGAAATTATTGCTTACAAAACAATAGACATAAACGGCGTACAGATAGCCTACAGAGAAAGTGGAAATCCTAAAAACCCAACGATTGTATTACTGCATGGTTTTCCCGCTTCTTCCCATCAATATAGAAAAGTTTTAAGTCAGCTAGCAGCCGAATTTCATCTTATCGCACCAGATTATCCTGGTTTTGGGAATAGTGATTTTCCAAACGCGGATACTTATCAATATACCTTTGATAACCTAGCAGAAACTATAGATGCTTTTCTTGAAAAAAAGGAAATCCATTCCTATGCATTAATGATTCAAGACTATGGCGCACCAATTGGTTTTAGAATTGCAACCGCACATCCAGAAAGAGTTACCGCTATTATTAATCAGAATGGAAATGCCTATGAAGAAGGTTTAGGAGATGCTTGGGAAGGTATTCGAGCACTTTGGAAAGACCGTAATGCACAAACAGAAAACGCTTTATTACCAGCCTTTTCTTTGGAAGGTTTAAAATGGCAATATACCCACGGCGTTAGAGATATAGAAACCGTAAATCCGGATAATTGGCATTTAGATTATTTAAGGTTGAATAGACCGAATGCACATCAAGTGAACCTGGACTTGTTTTATGATTATCAAAATAATGTGAAACTATATCCTAAATGGCAACAATATTTAAGAGACCATCAGCCGCCTTTATTAATTGTTTGGGGTAAAAACGATGCTTTTTTTCCAGAAAGTGGTGCGGTTGCTTTTAAAAAGGATGTCAAAAACATTGACTATAATATATATGATACGGGTCATTTTGCTTTAGAAGAAGATGGGAATGCTATTATTCAAAAAATGAGAAGTTTTATGCGAAAGCTTCCCAAATAAAAGCGTCTAAACTACTAAATAAAATTCTCCATTGGAATTGAATACTATTACCATGAAACAATTATTTCTATTTACACTTTTAGGCATTGTATTATTAGGATGTAATTCCTCTAAAGAAGAAGGTAAAAACCAATACTTTTTACCACCTGCAACCACCTATAATTACGTAAAAATAGATAGTGTAAAATTATTTTACAGAGAATCTGGTAGTAGAAAAAATCCGACCATTGTTTTATTACATGGCTATCCATCTTCTTCACATACGTATAGAAATTTGATTCCTATGTTATCCACGCATTATCATGTGATTGCTCCAGATAATCTTGGCTCTGGTTATAGCGATCATTTAGATCCGAGTACCACAAAATATACTTTTGATTTATTGGCTAACTATACGCAGCAACTAATAGATAAACTGGAAATTAAAAACTATGTGATGTACATGCAAGATTTTGGTGCTCCAGTGGGTTATAGAATGATGGCAAAGGATCCTAGTCGGATAGATGCGCTAGTTGTTCAGAATGCAAATGCCTATCTAGATGGTTTAACTCCAAAAAGGCAAGATTTTTTTAGAACTGCCCAAACGGATACCTCCCAAACAAAACGAGATTTTTTATATACACTTACCGGCGAGGATGCTGTAATTAACAAGCAGTACTTATTTGATTTGGACGCCACAAATAGGAATATTCAAAGTCCGGATGCTTGGACCCATGATTTGGCATTTTTAAACACGAAAAAGGACAGAGAAATTCAAGTACAGCTTTTTCAAGATTATAATACCAATTTAATTCGGTATCCGAAATGGCAAAAAATGCTACGTGAAACCCAGCCTAAAACGCTTATTCTTTGGGGTAAAAAGGATTTAAAGTTTAATGCGAATGGGGCAAAAGCCTATTTAAAAGATGTGCCAAAAGCCGAACTTCATTTATTGGATGCAGGACATTTTGCTGCCGAAGAAAAGACTAGAGAGATTGCAAAATTAATAGTAGCCTTTTTGGTGCATAACGGCATAAAATAAGAATAAGCAATACGAAACTATTCTATATCACTTTTCGCTTCTGTAACATCATGAAAAGTTGGTGGATTCTCGGTAATATTAGCGGCTCCTTTTTTATTAATTTTAAAAACCACATCTTTGGTTGTGGTAAATAAAATAATAGAGATAAAAGGCTTTGGTAAATATTGTTTTAAAAATACAAAAGCTTCCTCTAAGGTAAGTTCTTGTTCCTCATCTTCTGTTTCTCTAGGTCTGTAGCGTAATTTTACTAAGACTTTAAATGCATCTTCGGAATAGATTGGTCTTACAAAGATATTTTTCAGTTCGAGTTTACCAATGGTTTTAGCCATGGTTAATTTGGCAAAGCGACCTTCTTGAACACTTTCTTTTACTTGTTCCCAGAAAAGAACTAAAACATCTTGGTATGGCATAAAACTATGGATTAAGGATAAACAATTTGAGTCTACAAAAGTACCATTTATAATTCAATTAACACCTTGTTTGTTGTGTGTGCGTCCTGAAGAAACAAAAAAACCAGCTACATTACGGTAACTGGTTTTCATTTATAAACTATTGTTGGTCTCGCGTTAGCGATTGTAACGGCATCCTTTTGCTTTTATGGCAAAAGATATAGTGGAAAGCGCGGTACTACGAAGCTTTTTCAGCGAAGTAGTAAACGCTATAAAAATTAACTTTATTACTTATTGTCCTTTCGAGTGTAACGAATCACATTAAAGATTCCTCCATTACAGTCGGAATGACAAAAGGAATCTAGAAACTACAACTTGTAATTTCGGTTACACGCAAGGTGTTTACCATTCCTTTTTCTTGTATTGGCATCGCTGCTAGACTTACTAGCATGTCTCCAGTTTCCAGATATCCTTTTTTACAGGCAATGGCATTTACATCTTCGATGGTTTCGTCTGTGCTTACAAACTTATCATAAAAGAACGCCTTCACACCCCAAAGTAAATTTAGTTGCGTTAAAATACGTCTGTTAGAGGTAAATACTAATATGTGTGCTGATGGTCGCCAAGCTGAAATTTGAAACGCCGTATACCCACTATTGGTTAATGTGGAAATCCCTTTTGCATTAATCTCATTAGCCATATTTGCCGCGTGATAACATATCGATTTAGTGATGTATCTTTTGGTACGAATATGTGGTGGCAATTGTGGCACTTGAATAAGTGGCGAGTCTTCTACACTTTTAATAATGTTAGACATTTGTGTAATTACTTGCACCGGATATTGCCCAACAGAGGTTTCACCAGAAAGCATTACTGCATCTGCGCCATCCATTACCGAGTTTGCAACATCATTAACTTCTGCTCTTGTTGGTGTAAGGCTAGAAATCATTGTTTCCATCATTTGCGTTGCAATGATTACTGGAATTCTAGCTTTTTTAGCACGTAATACTAATTGTTTTTGAATAAGTGGCACTTGTTCTGCAGGTACTTCTACTCCTAAATCTCCACGCGCAACCATTAACCCATCACAATAAGCAACAATTTTATCAATATTTTCTACTGCTTCTGGTTTTTCAATTTTTGCTATAATTGGAATTTTATGTTCGCTATGCTTTGCTATTAACTCTTGTAGCTGCATTAAATCTTCTGCATGACGTACAAAGGATAAAGCCATCCAATCTACTTTTTGCTCGATGGCAAAAATAGCGTCTTCAATATCTTTTTCGGTTAAAGCTGGTTGTGAAATATCTGTATTTGGTAGATTAACTCCTTTTTTAGATTTAAGTGGTCCGCCCTGTATTACTCTTGCCTTAACTTCTGTTTTTTTGTCTGTAGAAACCACTTCAAAAATAAGTTTACCATCGTCTAAAAGAATACGCTCTCCTGGTTTTGCATCTTGTGGAAAACGATCATAGGTCATATAAACGCGTTCTTTTGTACCTTCAAAACGCTCTCCTGTTGCAAAAACAATTTCGTCTCCTGTTTTTACAATGACATCTCCTTTCATCACTCCTACACGAAGTTTTGGTCCTTGTAAATCTCCTAAAATGGCAGCATTGTAACCAAACTCTTCATTAAGCTCACGTATCATTTGAATACGTTCCTTTACATCTGCATAATCTGCATGCGAAAAATTAATTCTAAAGACATCTACTCCTTCTTCAAGCATTGCTTTTAAAACTTCTTTAGTGCTTGTTGCTGGTCCTAAAGTTGCTACTATTTTGGTTTTTTTTCTTTTCATCATATTCGTTTTCCTTGAATCCCGATAGATATCGGGAGATAATTCTTTTAATTAAATATTAGTTGGTCTGTAGTTTTCAAATCGTTTGCATCTATAGCAAAAGCAGTTACTACTTGTGGTATTTCTAAAATTTTATTTAAGACTTGTTTTTCTAAATATTGATTAGGATCCACAGTTATCTTTAAAATAAAATTCACCTTTTTATATTCGGGAATTAAATGCTTTGTTTTTGTGAATTTTTCTTCGTTTATAAAAAGCGAAGTAACATCTACCACAGCATTAACTTCTATTTTGCTAATGTTAGAAACTAAGTTCCAAACGGTTAGTTGTTTTTCATCTTCCCATTCAAAAATAGAATAGCTAGAAGTATCTATATATTCTATATCTACTCGTTTTCTTTTAAGATTTAGACCTAAATGTTTGTTTAAAAAATAGGCTAGTCTGTAGTCTTCAATAGCGCAATGTATGCCAATTAAAGCATAGTCGATATCTTCTATAAAATCTTCAAGAATTAGTTTTCGCAAAATGTTAATTCCTTTTAATTATTGTAAATATAGTATTTAAAACGAAGAATTATGTTAAGCTAAAGGTAATATTAACAGTAGTTTTTAACGAAAACGTTATAGTAGACGTATTATTTTTTTAAACGGAAGGGCCTCTAGAAATTTGCTTTTGTAAAGCAAAAAAGGCACGTTTTGAGGCTTTTTCTTCGGCTTTCTTTTTGGAAGTTGCTCGTCCTTTAGAAATCACTTTTTTATCTATAGAAAGTTTTACAGAAAAATGTCTAATTTCATCATTTCCGGTGTCTTCATAGACCTCGTAATTAAAATTTTTCTTCTCTTTTTGGCACCATTCTATAAGTAAACTTTTATAGCTTATTACTTTGCCTTCTAGCGTTTCTATATCTACATGTGGTGTTATTACACGCTTGTAGATAAATTTTTCACAGTACTTATAGCCTCGATCTAGAAAAATAGCACCTACTAAAGCTTCAAATAAATTACCGTGAATATTATCGCCAAATTGACCTTTCGGTATTTTACTTTCTACTAATTTTATGAGTTTAAGGTCTCTTCCTAATTCGTTTAAGTGTTCGCGACTCACTATTTTAGAGCGCATTTTGGTAAGATAACCTTCATCTCCACTTGGAACCTCTATATATAAATGATGTGCCACTACAGCACTCAGCATAGCGTCTCCTAAAAATTCTAATCGTTCATAATTAATAGCATGTCCTTTGCCATTTCTTATGTTCATAGAACGGTGTGTAAAGGCGGTTTGGTAAAACTTTATTTCCTTGGGTTTAAAGCTTAAAATTTTTGATATAGACGTAAAGAAATCCCCGTTATCTTTAGAACGAGAATTAAATATGTTACGAATATATTTCATTCAAAAATTAATCTAACTTCTTAAATAATACACAAGCATTATGGCCACCAAAGCCGAAGGTATTGCTCATGGCTACTTTAACATCTCTTTTTTGAGGTGTATTAAGTGTTAAATTTAATTCAGGATCTATTTTGTCATCCACGGTAGTGTGGTTTATTGTTGGAGGCACGATACCATGTTCCATTGCAAGTATACATGCAATAGATTCAATAGCTCCTGCCGCACCTAACAAATGGCCAGTCATAGATTTTGTAGAATTAATGTTTATGTTTTTCGCATGAGCACCAAACACTTTAGAAATAGCCTTAAGTTCTGCAACATCTCCTAGAGGTGTTGAGGTACCATGTGTATTAATATGGTCTACTTCTTCTGGTTTAAGTCCTGCGTTTTCTAAACAATTTTTCATCACGGCAATAACACCAATTCCTTCTGGATGTGGTGCTGTCATGTGATATGCATCGGAAGACATTCCGCCTCCTAAAACTTCTGCATATATTTTTGCTCCTCTTGCTTTTGCGTGCTCATATTCTTCTAAAACAATAGCTCCTGCTCCTTCCCCTAAAACAAAACCATCTCTGGTTGCGTCAAAAGGTCTAGAAGCTGTTTCTGGGCTTTCATTTCTAGTCGATAAAGCGTGCATTGCATTAAATCCACCCATTCCAGCAATAGTTACTGCTGCTTCACTTCCTCCGGTAACGATAACATCACAATGTCCTAAACGAATATAGTTTAAGGCATCTATCATCGCGTTAGCAGAAGAGGCACAAGCCGAAACCGTTGTGTAATTAGGTCCCATAAATCCATGTTTAATAGATATGTTTCCCGGTGCAATATCTGCAATCATTTTTGGGATAAAGAACGGATTAAATCTAGGGGTACCATCTCCTTCTGCAAAGTTTAAAACTTCATTTTGAAAAGTTTCTAGACCACCAATTCCTGCTCCCCAAATAACACCAACACGTAGTTTGTTGATAGTATCTAAGTTTAGCTTAGCATCTATGATAGCTTCATCGGAAGCTACCATAGCGTACTGAGCGAACTTGTCCATTTTACGCGCCTCTTTTCTATCAAAAAAATCGGTAGCGTTAAAGTTTTTTATTTCACAAGCGAACTTGGTTTTGAACTTTTCCGTATCAAAATATGTTATTGGTGCAGCACCACTTTTCCCACTTAATAAGGCTTCCCAATATTCATCTTTGGTATTACCTATAGGTGTTAATGCTCCTAGACCTGTAACTACAACTCGCTTTAGTTCCATAAAAATTTGTTCTTATTTAGCTGCTTCGATATAAGAAACTGCTTGACCAACTGTTGCAATATTTTCAGCTTGATCGTCTGGTATTTGGATATCGAATTCTTTTTCGAACTCCATAATTAATTCTACAGTATCTAATGAATCTGCTCCTAAGTCGTTTGTAAAGCTAGCTTCCGTTACAACTTCGTTTTCATCAACTCCCAGTTTGTCTACGATAATCGCTTTTACTCTTGATGCAATGTCTGACATAATCTTTTTAATTTTAAGTTTTAATTAGATGGCAAAAATAAAAAACTTTATTTTAAAACACACCTTTAGTTTAAAAATGTGTCCTAATTTAATAAATAAAGCTGAATATTTCTTTTTTACCCGCTAATTGTTAATAATTATTCTTTTTTTTGTTTGAATAATTTTAACATTATTATCTGTAAATGAAACGTATTGTAATTTTTGCTTCCGGAAGTGGAACTAATGCTGAAAATTTAATTAAGTTTTTTCACAACAGAGAAAATGCGTCTGTTATTCAGGTTCTAACTAACAATCCTCGTGCCAAAGTTTTAGACCGCTGTAAAAAACTGAATGTTAGTGCGTTATCATTCAACAAAACAGCCTTCACTAAAACAAATGATGTACTAGATTTACTTAAAAACAAGCAACCTGACCTTATTGTCCTTGCCGGTTTTTTATGGAAATTTCCTGAAAATATACTTGCCCATTTTCCTAATAAAGTGATAAATGTGCATCCCGCTTTGCTACCAAAATATGGAGGAAAAGGCATGTACGGAATGCATGTTCACGAAGCTGTTGTTCAAAATAAAGAAAAAGAAACCGGAATCACGATTCATTACGTAAATGAACATTATGATGAAGGAGCCATCATTTTTCAAGCAAAATGTAAGATAAACCCTACAGATTCTGCTGAGGATGTCGCAGAAAAGATTCATTTACTAGAAATGAAGCATTTTCCGGAAGTAGTAAACGATGTATTATTTTCAGAATAGAAGTTAAACTATAAATAATCCGATTTTCGCTGAAGTATATCTTGAGCGCTATCCAAAGGCGGAAGCTAAAGATGTCAAAAAAGAAAAAAAAATATTATACTGTTTGGAAGGGACACCGCGTTGGTATTTTCGAAACATGGAATGACTGTAAAGCACAAATAAAAAATTATCAAGGCGCGCAATACAAATCTTTCCCTACATTCGATGCTGCAAAAAAAGCATTAAATGGAAGTTATAAAGACTATATAGGTACGAACAAGAAATTTAAAAGCGAACTTTCTGCAGAGCAACTTAAAAAAATAGGACTACCTAATTATAATTCTATTTCTGTAGATGCTGCCTCTTCAGGAAATCCCGGTATTATGGAATATCGCGGCGTAGAAACAAAATCTAAAAAACAATTATTCATTCAAGGGCCTTTTGCCGAAGGCACAAATAATATTGGTGAATTTTTAGCTTTGGTTCACGGATTAAGTTTTTTAAAAAAACACAATAGTGACCTCCTTATATATACCGATTCCAAAACTGCTATGAGTTGGGTACGTAAAAAGATCTGTAATTCTAAATTAGAACGCAATGCCAAAAACAAACCGGTTTACGATTTAGTAGACCGTGCTATCCTATGGTTAAACAATAACACGTACAAAACAACCATTGTAAAATGGGAAACCAAAGCTTGGGGAGAAATACCTGCCGATTTTGGTAGGAAATAAGTTATTGATACTATCTTTTTTGGTGTAAAACCCTTGGAATACGAATCGTATTTCCATGAACTAAATAATGAATCCCAAACGGAAATGTATTTGTAAAAACTATTTTAATATTACGATAACGTTTCTGAAAATGTTGTCGATCTAACTCTAACTGTTCCATAGTTTCTTTAATTTCGGTATCCATTTTCTTTAATAAATCACTTGAAATTTCTGAATAATAATTACGAGTTTCATGAAGATCCAAAAGCAATTCATCACTTAATTCCATATGAAATCCCATTATGTAAACATTTTCTTTTTAACCTCATCCCCCGAAGTATAATTTGTTTTACCATGCCTGGCTGCCTATCCGTTTATCCATCATAACTTGTATTCCTCAGACAACTCAAAAGCATAAGCTTTCCTGTAAAGCACAAACTCCATATAGCTTTTAAGATTTCTACTGGCTTTTTCTGCTTTATACTGTAATATCTCAATTATTTCTTCTACTAAAACAACCTCTTTATGTTTTTTGTTTGTTTTCATAATGCGTAATATTTGAGATAATTGTACGTATATAAAAATTTAATTTTTAGCAAAACGTAATTCCAACATTAGTTGTTAAAAACACTATATTTGCAAAAAAAATTAATATCGCTTTATGAGCAAATTAGTCATTGTAGGTACAGTAGCTTTTGACGCTATTGAAACTCCTTTTGGTAAAACCGATAAAATTCTTGGAGGCGCAGCAACGTATATAGGTTTTTCTGCAGCCAATTTTGATAATGTAGATGCTGCAGCAGTCTCTGTTGTTGGAGGCGATTTTCCGCAAGAATACTTAGACCTTTTAACCAATAGAAAAATAAACATAGAAGGAATAGAAGTAGTAAAAGAAGGTAAAACTTTCTTTTGGAGTGGTAAATATCACAACGATATGAACACTCGTGATACTTTAGCCACAGAGTTAAATGTTCTAGAACATTTTACACCGGTTGTACCAGAAAGTTATAAAGATGCAGATATCGTAATGCTTGGTAACTTGCATCCTTTAACACAACAGAGTGTTCTGGATCAAATGTCTAAAAAACCGAAATTAGCAATTTTAGACACCATGAACTTCTGGATGGATATTGCTATGGATGATTTAAAAGCTGTTATAAAAAATATAGATGTAATCACTATTAATGATGAAGAAGCTCGTCAGTTGTCTGGAGAATACTCTTTAGTAAATGCGGCAAAGAAAATTCATGAAATGGGACCTAAATATGTGGTTATTAAAAAAGGAGAACATGGCGCTTTACTATTTAGTGAAGGGAACATGTTCTATGCACCAGCTTTACCACTAGCCGAAGTTTTTGATCCAACAGGAGCAGGAGACACTTTCGCAGGTGGTTTTGCAGGATATATTGCTAAAACTGGTAATATTTCTTTTGAGAATATGAAAAAGGCGGTAATATATGGTTCTGCATTAGCTTCCTTTTGTGTAGAAAAATTTGGAACAGAACGCATGCTA
>JAGPUY010000384.1 GCA_018067265.1 Oceanihabitans sp.
ATAGAAAAGGACAAATGCTATATTAGGTATATGGGGGAAAATGACTTTTCAGAATGGAGAGAAATTAAGTGTGATCTTTTAAATACATATCAAGAACTTTCTATTGATTTAACCCATACTACTTCAGGGTTTTCTAATAAAGATTCTAAAAAAATAAAAAGAAAAATTATTAGCTTAGTGAATAAAGGGTATACTGTCGAATTAAGAATACATCATGATTCACAGGAAATAGATTCCATGAACTCTAAAATATCGGAACAGAAATCTAAAGTGTTAGCTGGGTACCTAGACAGTCTACATTTAAATCCAAAAAAAATTATTATTACAGCTTTAGGAAGTAGTTTAGTTAAAGATAAATGCAAATCTAAAGAAGAAGACTGTAGTAAGTTGTATGCTAAGAATTCTAAAATAGAGTATAAGGTTATTGGTCTTGGTGATGATAGTTGGTATTATGATAGTGCTCTTGGTAATTGGTGTAAATCGAAAAATTAAATATTTTTACGGAACACGGAACAGACATAGTCCGAAGCTTTAGCGCAGGACTACCAACCTCCAGAAGCGCCGCCACCTCCAAAGCCACCGCCACCGAATCCACCGCCAAATCCGCCACCAGAACTTCCTCCAAAACCACCGCCGCCAAAGCCTCCAGAACCACTTCTGTAGCCGCCACGGCCCGAGTTGCTTAATATGATTGCTTCTAATAAGCCTCTGGTAGTATTGCTACCTCCTCCAAAATTATCGGTGCCATTTCCACCACCTCGTCGGTTTTTAGAAATAGAAATTAAGATGATAATGAATATGATAAATAGCATAACGACAAAACCTATTGGGAACTCTCCAGAATTATTGGATTGACGCGAACCTTTATATTCGCCAGTTAGGACTTCAAATATGGCATCAGCACCTCTATTTAAGCCTCCGGAATAATCGTTTTGTTTAAAGTATGGTATTATGTCGCGCTCAATAATACGTCTAGACATCGCATCTGTAAGTAAGTGTTCTACGCCATAACCAGATGCAATAGCAATTTTTCTATCGTCTCTAGCAAGTAGAATAAAAACACCATTATCTTTTTCTTTGCTACCACCAATGCCCCATTTGTGTGCCCATTGCGTGGCCAAGTACATAATGTTCTCTCCTTTTGTACTCGGAATTATAGCAACTACAATTTGTGTAGATGTGGTATCCGAATATTTTATAAGTTTGTTTTCTAAATTGCTTTTTTCGTTAGCCGAAAGCATGTCCATATAATCATAAACACTAGTTTGAAATTCTGGTGTTTCTGGAATATCAAATTGTGCAGACACATTTCCGAAAGAAAGCAATGCAAAACAGGTAATTAAAAATAAGTATTTTAGCTTCTGCATTAACTTTTAGATATTTCGTTAGCAAGTTCGTTTTGGTCAGAATCACTAATAGGGAAATGTTTTTTTAATTGCTCTCCAGCGTGTAAAATACCATCCACTAAACCTTGTTTAAAATGTCCCGATTTAAAATGGTTTGCAATGGTCGTTTTGGTATCGTTCCAAAAGTTTGCTGCAACGACTTCATGAATACCTTTGTCGCCATAAATAGCAAATGCTCTATCTTGAACAGCAACATAGATTAAAACGCCATTTTGTAGTTTGGTATTATGCATTTTTAAAACAGAAAACACTTCTAAAGCTCGATTTTCTATATCGTCTTTAAAAGTGTTTTCTATATGCACACGTATTTCGCCTGAAGTGTTTTTTTCGGCTAAACGAATAGCTTCAACAACTTCTTGTTCCTCTAAAGTGCTTAAAAATTCTTCAACTCTGTCTGGCATGATTTTTATTTGAAATCAAAATC
This sequence comes from Oceanihabitans sp., assembly GCA_018067265.1. Classification (GTDB taxonomy): domain Bacteria; phylum Bacteroidota; class Bacteroidia; order Flavobacteriales; family Flavobacteriaceae; genus Oceanihabitans. The sequence continues at coordinate 1,831 of JAGPUY010000384.1, forward strand.
TACATCAGGTGCATTTTCACTTCCTGCATCTGCTTTGTAATAATCCATTGGTGCAAAATTTAAAAATCCTGCTAATAAGTTATTTGGAAATGTTTTTATATGTTTATTATAAGGTTCTACAGACTCATTAAATCGGTCTCTTGCCACATTGATTCTGTTTTCTGTACCTTCTAATTGACTTTGTAATTCTAAAAAGTTTTGATTTGCTTTAAGTTCTGGGTATCGCTCTACGGAAACTAATAATTTGGATAATGCGCCGCTTAAACCACTTTGTGCTTGTTGAAATTGCGCCATATTATCTGCTGTTAAATTACTAGCATCAATAGTGGTAGAGGTCGCTTTTGCACGCGCTTCAATCACTTCTCTTAAAGTCGTTCTTTCAAAATCTGCTGCGCCTTGCACCGTTTTTATTAAATTACCAATAAGATCATTTCTTCTTTGGTACGAACTCTCCACATTCCCCCAAGTTTTAGTAGCTGATTCTTTTAAATTTACTGCAGTGTTATTAAAATTCTTTCCCCAAGAAAATATAGCAAAAGCAATTAAGCCTAGTACTATTAATGGAATAAGTGCTTTTTTCATAATTGTTAGTTTTAAAGTTGTTCTTTTATTTTAGTCAATTGATTTCTAATTCCTTCTAATTTACTAATAATATCGAAATTAGATAGGGTTTTTTGCTTTTCTTCTTTTAAATGTGTTTTTGCTCCATCTAGAGTGAATCCTCTTTCTTTTACTAAATGATAGATAAGCTTCAGATTATTAATGTCTTCTGGAGTGAATTTTCGATTGCCTTTTGCATTCTTTTTAGGTTTTAGCGCATCAAATTCTTTTTCCCAAAAACGAATAAGAGAAGTGTTCACACCAAATGCTTTGGCTACTTCGCCAATGGCATAATATCGTTTTTCTGGTAAATCTATAAACATTTAATCTAGGGATTGATTTTCTAAGGAAGCATGTTTTAATAACTCATTAAACTCTTCGGCAGTTAAACTACCATAGTAAAAGTTTATTGGGTTAATACGTTGGCCGTCTTTAAAAACTTCATAATGTACATGAGGCGCTTCACTTCTTCCTGTACTACCAACAAAACCAATTAAATCACCACGATTTACTTTTTGGTTTTTTCTTACATTATACTTGTACATGTGTGCATATAAAGAAACGTAACCGTAACCATGATTTATTCGTATGTGATTACCATAACCAGCAGCATTACTGTCTGCACGTTCCACAACGCCATCTCCTGCCGCATAAATAGGTGTGCCTCTTGGAGCAGTGAAATCCATTCCCCAGTGCATTTTTCTCGCTTTTGTAAAAGGGTCTGTTCGCATACCATAACCAGAAGCCATTCGCGTTAAATCTTCATTTCTTACTGGCTGTATTGCGGGAATTGCCGCTAAAAGTTCTTCTTTTTCTGTAGCAAGAATAGCAATTTCATCTAAAGATTTAGATTGCACCACGATGCGTTTTTGTAGCCTATCGATACGTTTGTTACTTTCAATAATTAGTTTCGAGTTGTCGTAACCTTCAAAGCTTTTATATCTGTTAACACCTCCAAAACCAGCTTTACGTTGTTCATCTGGTATTGGGTTTGCTTCAAAATAATGTCTGTAAATGTTATTGTCTCTATCTTCCACGTTTGCTAAAACAGCTTCCGCTTCATCAAACTTCTTGTTTAGTAATTCAAAGTTTAATTTTAAATTCTGTAGTTCTCTATTTAGCGCTTTTTCTTTTGGCGATTCAAAGTAATGCCCAGCAATAAAAAGAAAAAAGAAACCAAACAATGCTGCAGCACTTAAAAACCCAATAATGTACTTGAAAGTCTTGCGTTTTTTGCGTTCTATCTTTCTATAAGAAAGCGTTTCAGAATCATAATAATATTTTACCTTACTCATTATATAATTTATACTATTTTTGCATGAAATATAATGAGGGTTTCTCTTTATATTGTATTAGCAAACGAACAAACCTACAAAATTATTATTATAATAATATGTGATTTTTTTTATTGTAGGTAAAACATCTCCATAATTTTAAATATTTTTGGAGAGTAAATATAGAAATTGTTTCGCATTAAAAGCAATTTAACAGATACAAGATATTAATAAAAGTACATGAAGTCTCAAGATATTCGCTCAAAGTTTTTAAGTTTTTTTGAAGAAAAAAAGCATAGCATCGTACCATCTGCACCAATGGTTTTAAAAGATGACCCAACATTAATGTTTGTCAATTCTGGAATGGCCCCTTTTAAAGAGTACTTTTTAGGGAATGCAGAACCAAAAAATACGAGACTTACAGATAGCCAAAAATGCTTGCGTGTTTCTGGTAAACATAATGATTTAGAAGAGGTTGGTTACGATACCTATCACCATACGTTATTCGAAATGTTAGGGAATTGGTCATTTGGTGATTACTTTAAAAAGGAAGCAATTGCTTGGGCTTGGGAGCTTTTAGTAGATGTTTACGGAATTGATAAAGACATTTTATACGTTACCGTCTTTGAAGGAAGTAACGATGATGACAACCTTAAAATGGATACGGAAGCCTATGATATTTGGAAACAATTTATCTCGGAAGACCGCATCTTAAAAGGAAACAAAAAAGATAATTTCTGGGAAATGGGCGAACAAGGACCTTGCGGACCTTGTAGCGAAATTCATGTGGATATTCGTTCTGCAGAAGAAAAAGCAAAAGTAGATGGTAAGTCTTTAGTGAATATGGACCATCCACAAGTAGTAGAAATATGGAATCTGGTATTTATGCAATACAACCGTAAAGCAAACGGATCTTTAGAACCTTTACCAAACAAACATATTGATACCGGAATGGGATTTGAGCGTCTTTGTATGGTTTTACAAAACGTACAGTCTAATTATGATACCGATGTTTTTACGCCAATTATTCGAGAAATAGAAGCGACTACAAATAAAGATTATGGTAAAGATGAAAAAGTAGATGTTGCAATTCGTGTGATATCCGATCACGTGCGTGCAGTTGCATTTTCTATTGCAGACGGACAATTACCAAGTAATACAGGTGCAGGTTATGTGATTCGTAGAATTTTACGTCGTGCTATTCGTTATGCTTTTACTTTTTTAGATAAAAAAGAACCATTTATTTATAGATTGGTAGATGTGTTGTCTAAAAAAATGGGAACAGCATTTCCAGAATTAAAAGCGCAAAAACAATTAATTGAAAATGTAATTAAAGAGGAAGAAGCTTCCTTTTTAAGAACGCTAGATCAAGGATTATTGTTGTTAGATAGAATTATTGAAACAACAAACGGTAAAGAAATATTAGGATCCAAAGTCTTCGAATTAAAAGATACCTACGGTTTTCCGGAAGATTTAACCGATTTAATTTTACGTGAAAAGGGCTATACCTATAATGTCGCAGAATTTAAAGCAGAATTAAAAAAGCAAAAAGAAAGAGGTAGAGAATCTTCTGCGTTAACCTCCGAAGATTGGACCGTTTTACTAGAAGATGCCGAACAAGAATTTGTTGGCTATGATACCTTAGAAACCAAAGTAAAAATTACTAGATACCGAAAAGTTACTTCTAAAAAGGATGGCGAGATGTATCAACTAGTATTCAATTTAACACCATTCTATGCAGAAGGTGGCGGACAAGTAGGGGATAAAGGATATTTGGAAGATGAGCATGGTGACGTGGTTTATATTGTAGATACCAAAAGAGAAAATAATGTAATCATTCATCTTACTAAAAATTTACCAAAGCATTTAAACGAGAGATTTAAAGCGGCTGTAGATGGGAAGCAGCGTAATAGAACAGAATGTAATCACACCGCAACACATTTATTACACCAAGCTTTACGTGAGGTTTTAGGAGATCATGTAGAACAAAAAGGTTCTGCAGTACACTCTAAATATTTACGTTTCGATTTCTCCCATTTTTCTAAAGTTACTGTAGAGCAACTTCGAGATGTTGAGAACTTTGTAAATGCTAGAATTGATGGCAAATTAGCTTTGCAGGAAAATAGAAACGTGCCAATGGAAAAAGCTATTGAAGAAGGAGCAATGGCACTCTTTGGTGAAAAATATGGAGATACAGTACGTACCATTCGTTTTGGACAATCCATGGAGCTTTGCGGTGGAACACACGTGAAAAATACAGCAGATATTTGGCATTTTAAAATTACTTCAGAAGGAGCTGTTGCTTCCGGAATTCGTAGAATTGAAGCCATTACCAATGATGCGGTAAAAGATTTCTATTTTGAAAATAATAGATCGTATTTCGAAATGAAAGATTTGCTGAACAATGCGAAAGAACCAGTAAAAGCATTACAGCATCTGCAAAACGAGAATACCGATTTAAAAAAGCAAATTGAAGGCTTACTAAAAGATAAAGCTAAAAATATTATCGGCGATTTAAAAAACGAATTAACAGAAATAAACGGCGTTCAGTTTTTGTCTAAAAAATTAGATTTAGATGCTGGAGGAATTAAAGATGTTTGCTTTAAATTAGGCGAAAATCAAACCAACTTATTCCTTTTATTCGCAACCGAACAAAACGGAAAAGCATTACTTTCTTGTTATATTTCTAAAGAACTAGTAGCCGAAAAAGGCTTGAATGCTGGAACCGTAGTTAGAGAACTTGGTAAGCATATTCAAGGTGGTGGTGGCGGACAACCTTTCTTTGCAACTGCGGGAGGGAAAAATCCGGAAGGAATTGAAGCAGCACTTAACGCAGGAAAAAGGTATATCGAATAATTTTGTCCTTCCGAACAGCATTCGGAATCCATTATGAAACTACAAACACAAATACCGTTAAAACAACAAGAGCATAATCGAATAGATTATAACTCCAAACTCTTGTTGTTAGGTTCGTGTTTTTCAGAAAACATAGGCGCTAAATTTGGCTATTTTAAGTTTCAAAACAAAGTAAATCCTTTCGGAATTTTATTTCATCCTAAAGCTATTGAATCCTTAATAGTACATGCAACGCAAGGAAAAGTGTATTCCGAAAAAGATGTCTTTTTTCATAACGAGCAGTGGCATTGCTTCTATGCGCATTCTAAATTGAGTAATGCTTCCAAAGAAAATGTACTAGAAGATTTAAATACTGCTATTGCATCCACAAACAAGCAAATAACCGAGGCTACACACGTTATTATTACTTTAGGAACCGCTTGGGTCTATAAACATATAGAAACTAAGGTTGTTGTTGCTAATTGCCATAAAGTGCCTCAAAAAGAGTTTACAAAAGAATTACTTGCTGTCCCCGAAATTGTAGCATCCCTAGAAAACATTGTTGCGAGCCTTAAAGAAATAAACGCCAATGCTTCCGTGATTTTTACGGTTTCTCCGGTAAGACATATAAAAGATGGTTTCATAGAAAACACACAAAGCAAAGCCCATTTAATTGCAGCTATTCATCAGCTATTGTCACCTCGAGCACAGTCGAGAGGTCTGAGCTATTTTCCGTCTTACGAAATCATGTTAGATGAACTTCGAGACTATCGTTTCTATAAAGAAGATATGTTACATCCAAATAAAACAGCGATACAATATATTTGGAATAAGTTCCAACAAGCCTGGATTTCTTCCGAAGCAAATAAAACCATGCAAGAAATCGATGTAATTCAAAAAGGCTTGTCGCACAAACCATTTTATCCAAAAGCAACAGCACATCTTCAATTTGTTGAAAAACTCGAAGAAAAAATCAAGAAGCTCCAATTAAAGTATGAATTTGTAAGGTTTTAATTACAAATACCTTAGCGGTTTACGGATCGTCTTTTTAATTCTCGTTTAGTCGAAAAAGTAGGGGTACATCGTTAATTAATGTTATATTTATCATGCTATTAATCAATTATATACTAAACATCAACCACAAGCTTAATCCTATTAAGTAATTGTTGTTGATGTTTTTTTTATGTGTATTTTTGATATATGCGAAAAATTCTTCTAGGTATCTTTATAACAATTACTGTATTATTTACCTTCAAATACTGCGGCGATAAAAAGGGAGACAAGATTGTACTTCAAGAAAGCTCTATGTTAATACAAGAGCAAATTAAAAACGTTGGAAAGCTTGTCGTTACAGAAGGGCATTTTAGCGAGGTCTTTAATTATAAAAATTCTAAAGAGATTTTCGGACAATATTTTACTTCCGATAAAAAAGCACTTGTTGTTGTAAATGCAGATGTAACCATTGCTTACGATTTAAGTAAAATTGAATACAAAATAGACGAAGCCGCCAAAACACTTACCATTTTAAGTATCCCGGAAGAAGAAATTAAAATCAGTCCAGATTTTGAATATTATGACGTGCAATCTGATTTTTTAAATCCATTCGAAGCACAAGACTACAACGCCATTAAAGAAACCGTAAAGGAATCTTTAATGAAAAAAGTAGCAGCGTCCGATTTAAAAACAAATGCCAAAAGCCGACTAATTAGCGAGTTGTCTAAATTCTATATATTGACCAATTCTTTAGGTTGGACTTTGCAGTACAACGAAAA
>JAGPUY010000401.1 GCA_018067265.1 Oceanihabitans sp.
TTATAGACTTAAACCGAAGCACGCCAAGAATGTACCTTATTAGTGCACATATTGAAAAAGCAAAAAACTTTGACTATAACGAAGGAAACAAATTAGAGTTCTTAGAGTTACTTACCGATTTAGAAGAAAATCGTGAAAACCGTCCTTATTTAGATAAGATTTACCATCAAATAGGAGAGTATCATTTAAATAATCAATCCGATTCTTTAGCGCTTGCCTACTATAATAAGTCTTTAAGAACAAGAACGGAAGATAAGGTTTTAAAAGCTAGAACGTATGAGATTATTGGGGACATGAAATTCATCGCAGCCCAATATAAAAGTGCGGGTGATTATTATGATAGTACTATGATTAATATGGTTTTAAACACCAAACCATATCGAGTTATTAAGCGTAAAAGAGATAATCTGGAAGATGTTATTTTATATGAAGACATCGCGAAAAATAACGACAGTATTTTAAGATTAGTTTCCTTGTCTAAAGACGATAAGCTTGCGTTTTTTACAAAACATGTAGAGAAACTGAAGATAGAAGCAGAAAAGGAACAAGAAAGACAGGCAGCAGCAGAAAGAAACAAAGGACTTGCTGTTACAAACAATAGTTTTGGTAATAATACTTCTATGTTAGGTGGCAAAGGCGGACCAACACCAGGACAAGGTTCTTCTTTTTACTTTTACAATACTACAACAGTAGCTTATGGTAAATCAGAGTTTGTTAAAGATTGGGGAAATCGTAAACTAGAAGATGATTGGAGATGGTCTAGTAATACAAATTCATCCATAAGTACTACCGAAGAAAATCCGGCATTAGCAAATGCTTCCGAAGAAGAATTATATGATCCTCAGTTTTATGTAGATCAAATTCCTTCCGAAGCGAAAGTAGTAGATAGCATTGTAAAAGAAAGAAACTTTGCATACTACCAATTGGGATTAATCTATAAGGAGAAATTTAAAGAATATCCTTTAGCGAAGAGCAAATTCACACAACTTTTAAATAATAATCCGGAAGAAAATTTAGTGCTTCCTTCTAAATATAATCTATACAAGATTCATCAATTATTAGGAGATCAAGGCGAAGCGGAGTTTGTTAAAAAAGATATCACCACCAATTATCCAGATTCTAGATATGCAACGATTTTAAATAATCCGGAAGCCGCAAACCTGGAAGATGCCAATAGTCCGGAAACCATATATAAAAACCTGTATAATCAATATGAAAATCAGGAATACGTAAAAGTACTTTCCGATATCGAAAAATACATTATAGCTTTTGAAGCAGAGGCGATAGTTTCTAAATTCGAACTTCTTAAAGCAACGGCAACAGGACGTTTATATGGTTATGAAGCCTATACTAAAGCAATCAATTTTGTAGCGCTTAATTATGCGAATACACCAGAAGGACAGCGCGCGCAAGAATTGTCAACCAATGCATTGCCTAAGTTAGCTAAAAAAGAATTTGCTTCCGATAGTTTAAATGGTAATTATAAAGTGTTGTATAAATTCAATACTGCAAATACCGAAGAAATAACAAGTTTTGTAAAAACATTAAACGAAGTTACAGAGCATGTTCCACATTATAGATTAAGTACTTCGGTAGATGTGTATGATCCAGAAACAACATTTGTTGTAATTCACGGACTAAAAAGTATCGATGGAGCAAAAGGATTTGCATACATATTAAGAGATGAGGATCGATCTAAAATAACCAAACCATCTATGGCTATTTCCTCTACAAATTATCAAATTGTTCAGATTCATAAGAATTTAGACGATTATATTAAAGCCTACCAATAATAAAATAATAGCCATGTTTTCAGATAATAAAAAAGATAAAAAAGATAAAAACGCTTACGAAAATTCTTCGAGCCAAAACATTGTTGCAAAAGGAACCAGTATTGTTGGGGACTTTTCTAGTGAAGGCGATTTAAGAATTGATGGAACTATAGAAGGAAACCTAAAAACGCCAGGAAAAGTGGTTGTTGGTAAATCTGGTGTTATCAAAGGAACACTAAGTGGATCTGACGCTTATTTTGAAGGTACATTTTCTGGGAATCTTACCTTAACAGGAACCTTAACCTTGAAATCTTCTGCACATATTGAAGGCGAAGTGGTTTTAGGAAAACTAGAAGTAGAACCAGGAGCAACATTTAATGTAAACTGTGTCATGAAAGGTGATTTAGAAGGGGTAAACAATAACAAAACTTCTTCGAAATTAAAAAAGGGACAAAGTGCCTAGTAAATTTTTAAGGTTTACATCTACCGCTTTTCAAATGGGTGGAACCATTTGGTTGGGTAATGTACTAGGAGAATGGTTAGATACTAAATACCAAACCACGTATTTAGAAAATAGCATTACACTTCTAGCTGTTTTTATTTCTATGTACCTCGTCATTAGCCAAGTTTTAAAAATGTCAAAAGATAAGGAAGACAATGATTAAGAGAATTGTTTTCTACGGTATTGGTTTTTCTTTTTTATTTGCAACTGCTTATACTATTCACGTATCCGGTTTAAAAGATTTAAATATTAAACTCAGCGTGCCGCTATTTTCTATCTACCTATTTCATTTTGTAGTATCGCTCTTTATTTGTGTGAGTTTTGCTGTACTTGAAACTACCAAAAAGCGGACAAACCAGCTAGGTTTTGTGTATTTGTTTACCTTTATGATCAAACTTATGCTGTTCGCTATTGTCTTTAAGAATTCTGTTTTTAAAGTGGAGAGCCTGAGTAAAATAGAGGGTTTTAATCTGCTAATTCCAGTGTTTCTTTTCCTTTTTTTAGAAGTCTATTTCATAGCTAGGATATTAAGTAAAAAATAGTGGTAAATATTATTAAAAAAAAAGTAATTGTTTTTTCAATAATTTCCGTAGTTTTGCACCGAATTTAGAAACACAGTTTTTTTGATTTTTTTAACAATGAAGGTAGCTACACAAACTTTTAAATTTTACTCGCTAGTATTAATGCTTTTCGTAAGTGCTTTCGCAATGGCTGAAAACACTACAGATCCTGTCCAGAATTCAGGTGGTCAAGTAGATACAAAAGATAAAGTGGATGCATATATTTTGCATCACATTCAAGATTCACACGATTTTTCGTTATTCTCTTATACAAGTGATGAAGGAGAACGTAAGCATTTCGGATTTCCACTACCAATAATTTTATGGACAAGTAATGGTTTAAGAACTTTTATGTCTTCCGAGTTTCATCATAATGATGATGGTCATGTTGTGGTAGAGAAAAACGGATTGAAATTCGCAAAGATTCATTCTAAGATCTATGAGTTAGATGGTGCAGCTGCATCGGTAGCTTTTGATGAAACACACCATGCAACGAATGCACATAAAGTATTAGATCTTTCTATTACTAAAAGTGTAGTAGGTGTTTTAATAATAGGTTTATTAATGTTATTCTGGTTTACTGGTTTAGCAAGACAATACAAGAAGAGACAAGTGCCGACAGGTTTTGGTCGCGTTTTAGAACCTTTAGTATTGTATGTAAGAGACGAGATTTCAAGACCAAACATTGGTGAAAAACACTATAGAAAATTTACAGGATACCTATTAACCGTATTCTTTTTTATCTGGTTTTTAAATCTAGCTGGTTTAACGCCATTAGGTTTTAATGTAACTGGTCAAGTTGCGGTTACTGCATGTTTAGCAATATTCACATTGATCATATATACGGTAAGTGGTAATAAAGATTACTGGATGCATATGTTATGGATGCCAGGAGTACCTGTTTTAATTCGCCCAGTTTTAGCGATCATAGAATTAGCCGGAGCATTTATCATTAAGCCATTTTCATTATTAGTACGTTTGTTTGCAAATATTTCTGCAGGACATATTGTAGTAATGAGTTTAATTGCAATTATGTTTACCCTTAAAGAATCTTTAGGAGTTGTAGGTGCAACAGGATTATCATTAGTATTATCCTTTTTTATAACATTAATTGAAGTATTAGTTGCTTTCTTACAAGCATATATCTTTACCATGCTTTCTGCATTGTTTATTGGTATGGCTGTAGCAGAGCACGATCACGATCATGCACATGATGAGCAAGGTCACGAAGTTTCTGACGCAGAGGACGTAAGAGGAGATTTCATTTAACAAGAGTTTTTTTAATTTAACTATAAATTTTTTATTATGTACAATTTAATTGGAGCAGGTTTAATCGTAATCGGAGCAGGAATCGGTCTTGGTCAAATTGGTGGAAAAGCAATGGAAGGTATTGCACGTCAACCAGAAGCAACAGGAAAAATTCAAACAGCAATGATTATTATTGCAGCACTTTTAGAAGGATTAGCATTCGGTGCTTTATTCTTAGGGAAATAAGCAGCAATCAAATTAAAAACACAAACCTGTAACGGTTGGTTGCAGGTTGTGTTTATTAAATTAAAAAAAGAAGAAATTTAAATACATTTAGAAATGGATAAGTTATTAAATGATTTTTCACCGGGATTATTTGTAGTACAAACAATACTACTTTTACTATTAATCTTATTAATGGTGAAATTTGCATGGAAACCAATCATGAATTCTTTAACGGAAAGAGAAGAAGGAATTCAAGGTGCTTTAGATGCTGCTGAAAAAGCAAAATTAGAAATGCAAAACCTGCAAGCAGATAATGCAAACTTATTAAAAGAAGCACGTGCAGAACGTGAGTCTATGCTTAAAGAAGCTCGTGACATTAAAAATACAATGATTGAAGACGCTAAAACAGAAGCGCAAACGCAAGCAAACAATATGATTGCGCAAGCACAAGCTGCTATTGAAAGCGAAAAGAAATCGGCTATGGCAGAATTAAAAAGTCATGTAGCGGGATTATCTATAGAGATTGCAGAAAAAGTAGTGCGTCAAGAATTATCTAACAAAGACAAGCAATTAGAATTAGTTGCCTCTATGTTAAATGATGCTAAATTAAACTAAGTTTAAGTTATGGCAGGAGAAAGAGCAGCAATACGTTACGCAAAAGCGGTTTTAAGTTTAGCTACAGATAAAAATACAACGGAAGTTGTTAATAATGACATGGAGCTAATTAACAATACAGTCGCGCAAAGTAAAGACTTGAAAGATATGCTTTATAGTCCTGTAATTACTTCGGCTATAAAAAAATCGGCTTTATTAGAAATCTTTAAAGGGATTAGTCCAGCAACGGTAAACCTAATAGATACGCTAATTGCGAATAAAAGAACCGATTTGTTACCGCAAGTAGCTTCAAAGTTTATAACTTTATACGAGCAACAAAAAGGAAGTCAAATTGCAATAGTTACAACCGCTGTACCTTTAACAGAAGAGTTAGAAACAAAAGTTTTAGCAAAAGTTAAAGAACTTACAGGAAAAGAAACAGCAATTAAAAATATAGTAGACGAAAACATTTTAGGTGGTTTCATTTTAAGAGTTGGCGATACACAGTACGATGCTAGTATCTCGAACCAATTGAATAAGCTAAAAAGAGAGTTTGCAATTAATTAGTACGATGAGAAATACTTTATCCATCCTATTCTTACTTATTACTTTTAGTGCAGCAGCACAAAAGGTGAAGATAAAAAAAGGTAAAGTGTTTATCGATAAAGAAGAATACGTGCTTTCTGAAGAAGATAAATTATCCGATGGATCTTTTATCATTTCCAATTTAAAAGGAGAGGAGTTATTCTATTTAAAGTACAATACATATAGCGACCCTAAATATAGGAGAGATACAAATCCAAATGGAATGGTTGGGTATTTTGAATTGATATCTAAGGATTTAGAAACGGTTTATTTTGAATCCGGAACGCACCCAAGTATAAGTGCTTCAGGAATGTCAAAAAAAACGTTTAAAATATTATACAATGGAGAAGTCATTAATACAGACGGAACTATTAATAAGGATAAATTAGAAATGGTATCTAAAAAGGTTGGTTTCGAATTTACAAAAAAGAGAACAGAATTAAATTAAAAAAGAGTTATTCAAAAGATGGAAACATCTAGAGTATAACGTCTAATATCTAATTATAACAAAGATGGCAGAAGTAAAACCAGCTGAAGTATCAGCAATCTTAAAACAACAACTATCCGGTTTTGAAGCAAGCGCTTCATTAGACGAAGTTGGAACAGTATTAACAGTAGGTGATGGTATTGTACGTGCTTACGGATTAGCTAACGCACAATATGGTGAGTTAGTAGAATTTGATGGTGGATTAGAAGGTATTGTACTTAATCTTGAAGAAGATAATGTAGGTATTGTACTTTTAGGAACTTCAGTAGGAGTTAGAGAAGGTTCTACAGTAAAACGTACTAATCGTATCGCTTCTATTCAAGTAGGAGAAGGTATTGTTGGTCGTGTTGTAGATACTTTAGGTAACCCAATTGATGGTAAAGGTCCAATAGCTGGAACAACTTATGAGATGCCTTTAGAGCGTAAAGCGCCAGGAGTTATCTATAGAGAGCCAGTAACAGAACCATTACAAACTGGTATTAAAGCAATTGATGCTATGATCCCAGTGGGTAGAGGACAACGTGAGTTAGTTATTGGTGACAGACAAACAGGTAAGACTGCAGTTTGTATTGATGCTATCTTAAATCAAAAAGAATTTTACGATGCAGGGGAACCTGTATATTGTATATATGTTGCTGTAGGTCAAAAGGCTTCCACAGTAGCACTTATTGCTAAAACTTTAGAAGAAAAAGGAGCTTTAGCGTACACAACAATAGTCGCTGCAAATGCATCAGATCCTGCTGCAATGCAAGTATATGCACCTTTTACAGGAGCATCTATTGGAGAGTACTTTAGAGATACTGGTAGACCAGCTTTAATTGTATTTGATGATTTATCAAAACAAGCAGTTGCTTACCGTGAGGTATCTTTACTATTAAGACGTCCACCGGGACGTGAGGCGTATCCTGGAGATGTATTTTATTTACACTCAAGATTATTAGAACGTTCTGCAAAAATCATTAATAATGATGCTATTGCAAAAGAAATGAATGATTTACCAGATTCATTAAAGCCAATCGTAAAAGGTGGTGGTTCTTTAACAGCATTACCAATTATTGAAACACAAGCAGGAGATGTTTCGGCATATATTCCAACAAACGTAATTTCAATTACAGATGGACAAATCTTCTTAGATGGAGATTTATTTAACTCTGGTGTACGTCCAGCAATTAACGTAGGTATTTCTGTATCTCGTGTTGGTGGTAATGCACAGATTAAATCCATGAAAAAAGTATCTGGTACTTTAAAATTAGATCAAGCACAATACCGTGAGCTAGAAGCTTTCGCTAAGTTTGGTTCTGATTTAGATGCAGTTACTTTAAATGTAATTAATAAAGGTAAACGTAACGTAGAGATCTTAAAGCAAGGTCAAAACGATCCGTTTACAGTAGAAGATCAAGTAGCAATTATTTATGCTGGATCTAAAAACTTATTAAAAGACGTTCCTGTAAATAAAATTAAAGAATTCGAAAGAGATTATCTTGAATTCTTAAATGCAAAACATAGAGATGTTTTAGATACTTTAAAAGCAGGAAAATTAACAGACGAGGTTACAGACACATTAATGGCTGTATGTAAAGACCTTTCTGCTAAATATAGAGCATAAAAAGTTCAGAGTTTAGAGTTATGTAGTAAGCATTTTACTTACACATAACTCTAAATTTTAATTATTAAACTAATGTCACTCGGAGCTTGTCGAAGAGTCTTTATAATATAAAGAATGGCTAATCTTAAAGAAATACGTAACAGAATATCTTCAGTATCTTCAACGATGCAGATTACTAGTGCCATGAAAATGGTATCTGCTGCAAAATTGAAAAAAGCACAAGATGCTATTACAGCAATGCGCCCTTATGCAGATAAGTTGACCGAACTTTTACAAAGTTTAAGTGCAACTTTAGATGCAGATTCTGGAAGTAAATTTGCGGATCAACGTACCGTTAATAATGTATTAATTGTATCTATAACTTCTAATAGAGGATTATGTGGTGCTTTTAATTCTAACATTATTAAGCAAACAAAAAACTTGATTTCTAATGTACATGCAGGTAAAAAAGTATCTGTATTAGCAATAGGTAAGAAATCGAACGATGCCTTTACGAAACAAGGAATCGTAATCGATAACAAAAGCACTATTTTTGACGATTTAACTTTCGATAATGTAGCTGAAATAGCAGAAATGCTAATGGAAAAGTTTGTTGCTGGTGAATTTGATCAAATAGAAATTGTTTACAACAAGTTTAAAAATGCCGCAACACAAATTGTAATGACCGAACAATTTTTACCAATTGTCCCAGTTGCAGGTGAAGCCGTAAATAATGCAGATTATATTTTTGAACCTTCCAAATTAGAAATCGTTGAGCAATTAATTCCGAAGTCTTTAAAAACACAATTATATAAAGGAATTAGAGATTCTTTCGCTAGTGAACATGGAGCACGTATGACAGCAATGCATAAAGCTACAGATAATGCTACAGAATTAAGAGATCAACTGAAATTAACATACAATAAAGCACGTCAAGCATCTATTACGAACGAAATCCTAGAGATTGTTGGTGGAGCAGAAGCATTGAATAATTAGGCGACGCTTTTAATAATACGATAAGGACCT
>JAGPUY010000402.1 GCA_018067265.1 Oceanihabitans sp.
TCTACGCCTTGACTCATTAAATATGCAATTCTATAGGTAAGCACACGCGTTTTACCGGAACCTGCTCCTGCAATGACTATCATAGGACCATCTTTTTGAATGGTTGGTGCTAATTGTGCTTCGTTTAACTGACTTAAATACTTCTCCAAATCTCTTTCCTTTTATAAAACGTGAAAATAACTAATCCCTGTGTTTTTATGCTTCAGAATTATTAATAATTATAAACAATTACAGTATTCCTTCCTTTTTTTATTTTTTGAATATCTTTACCACTGTACTTTCTAAAAAAAAGAACAAAAAAAAAACCAAATTTGCCCTAATGCATAAAAGCCTGTTGTCCTTTTTATTATTATTCGCTACCATTTCATTTGCGCAATCGGATAAACTATTCAAGAAAACGTTTACAAAACAAGATGGTCTTGAATTGAATCTTGTAACCACTATGTGTTTAGACAATGATGGCTTTTTATGGTTAGGAGGTACCAATAATGACGTAAGGACTATTATCTTAAATAACCAGCAGCTTTTTTTACAACGCTTTAACGGAAAATCTTTTCATAATATCCCATTACCTATTTTAGATGAGCCAATCAATAAAATAGGACAAATATATAAGCGTAATGATGGCAAATTTTATATCAAAGCAGTAACTGCTATTGGACATATTTTATATTTATTTGATCCGATTACCACTGTATTTACAAGAATAAAAACCGGAAAATCGATAAAGGATCAAGTGCAACTTTCCAGTGTATTTACATACCAAGAGAAAGATTATATTTTAACGCAAACAGGAGCTGAAACTACAATTAACATTATAGGAAACGACCTTGACTTACAACCTGTATTTAGCTATAAATACTTAGATAACCAATATTTAATATCTGCTTCCACACGATTTATTCCCTTTAAAGATTATTGTATTATTGGAGATAATTGCTTTCCTATAATGGTATTTGATTGGAATGGAAAGCTATTACAAAAACAAGATCAAGATGCTTTTAACCATCCTAAAAAAGGACAATCTAAGTTTTGGATGGAAGACATATTCAAAGTAGATTCTAGTTTTTATGCTTTTATTCGCAATAGGACACAGTTATATGCGATTCATGAGAAAACTAAAAAAATCACACCATCTGACATAAAGAACACAACACTTTCAAAAACCTATTTTAATGCATATAACGATGCTTTAGGCAATCATATTATAATATCCTTACTAAAAGATGAAATGCATTTTGACCTATTAGAATCAGATGGTTTTAAAACGATGTACACTGAAAAGGTTCGCTATTCTGATGTTGACTTTGGTTTTGAAATTGTTTCCAATAATTTAAAGGAAGGATTCTGGACTGCATATAATAATGAATTATATTATTATCAGTTTCCTTCCGAAAAGATAAAAACCTATTTAAAAACAAATAGTATACGGTCTATTCTCCAAGTAGATGCTTCCAATTACATGGTGTCTACAGAACTTAAAGGATGGTATAGCGTGAATACTATAACGGATGAAGTAAACCCTTTAAAACTTAAATTAAATAATAAATTACTAACGCCAAAATCTTCGAGAAACCTCATTAAAGAAAACGATAGTATTGTTTGGAGTAGCAATGAAGGTTCCATTTTAAAAACGAATATAAAGACATTACATACCGAGCGTTTTCACCATTACACAGTAATATGTATGGAACGTACTACAGATAGTACGATTATTTATGGTACACAAAATTATAAACTAATGGAATTTAATACCAAGTCCAAAACACATAAACCGCTACTTACAACAGACTCCTTATACATTTACGATCTTGGAATACAAAAAAACAGCAATTTAGTAGTTGCAGGAACCGATAAAGGACTGCTAACCTATAATCTAAAAACAAAAGAACATAAGTTTTATAATGATAAAACACAGGTTGAAGATGCTTATATCTTAATGTGCGATTATCATAAAGATTATGGCTACTTATTAGGTACACGAGCAGGAAACATTATAAGCTTTAATCCGGAAAACGAAAGTTTTACAACACTCTATAAAGACGATTTAAAAGCCGGAATTGCGACTGTTCTTTTTAATAAGGATCTATGGTGGATTAATACTTTTAATGGCATTGTATCGTATAACCCAAAAGATAAAACCTCAACCCGTTTTTCTAAAAATGAAGGCTTAAGCAATAATGAAGCGAATAGATATAGTGCATTAAAAACGCATGATAATGCATTCTTGGTAGGTACTATTCAAGGACTAAACTATTTTAGACCAGAAGATTTAGAAGTAAAAAAAGATGCTTCCGAATTAGTTTTACTTCAAGTAAATAAATATGATAAAGACTTAAAAAAATATACAACCAACTTTAATCGTATCGATTTAGAAGCTAACAACCCCATTATACTTCCAACAGAAAACAGAGCCTTAGAGCTTCATTTTGCTTTAAAAAACGCTGTCAAAATTACGCAAGATTACAATTTTAGGTATCGTTTAAACAAAAAGGAATGGGTAGACTTAAAACACCAGAATGTAATTCAAATTCCGAATTTAGCAGCTGGAAATTACACCTTAGAAATTGAAGCCTTAGATTTTTCTAGAAAAAAAATAGCAGATTCCTTAAACATCACCATAAAGAGTCGAGAATTTATTTATAAAACCTGGTGGTTTATTGCGCTAATTAGCCTCATCATTATAGCCATTTTACTATGGATGTTAAAACAGGCACAAATTAAAAAACTCCTTCAAGAAAATTTCGCTCAAGGTTTGATACAGTCTCAAGAAGAAGAACGTAGTCGGATTGCAATAGAACTTCATGACAGTATTAGTCAGCAACTTACTTTAATTAAAAAGAAAGCGCAAAACACAAATCAAAACGAAATAACAAACCTTACACATAATACTTTAGAGGAAGTGAGAGCACTTTCTCGTGGCTTATATCCACCTTTATTAAAACAACTTGGGGTAACGGAAAGTATAGAACAGTTAATTTTAGATATAGATAAAGAAACTAGCTTATTTGTTTCGGGAGAAGTGAATAAAATCGATCCTTATTTTAATGAAGTACAAGCGCTAAACTGTTATCGTTTTATTCAGGAATGCATAAATAATACTTTAAAACATGCGGAAGCTAAGG
>JAGPUY010000410.1 GCA_018067265.1 Oceanihabitans sp.
AGGTCCTCGTGGTTTAATGCCTAACCCAAAAACAGGTACAGTAACAATGGATATTGCAAAAGCTGTTACAGAAGTAAAAGCTGGTAAAATTGACTTTAAAGTAGATAAAACTGGTATTGTACACGCTGCAATTGGAAAAGCATCTTTTAGTGCTGATAAAATTGAAGATAATGCAAATGAATTATTACAAACATTAATGAAACTTAAACCAACTGCATCAAAAGGTGTTTATGTAAAAAGCATATTTATGTCTTCTACTATGAGCCCTAGCATTGCTGTAGATCCAAAAATTGGTTAATTAGTTAAAAACTTTTATTATGACAAGAGAAGAGAAATCACAAGTAATTAAAGACTTAACTGCACAATTAGCTGATAACGCAAATATCTATTTAGCAGATATTTCTGGATTAAATGCAGTTGCAACATCAAATTTACGTCGTGCTTGTTTTAAAGCAAACGTACAATTAGCAGTTGTTAAGAACTCATTACTTGAAAAAGCAATGGAAGCATCAGATAGAGAATTTGGTGACCTTCCTACAGTTTTAAAAGGAAATACATCGGTGATGTATTCGGAAACTGGAAACGCTCCAGCTAAAGTAATTAAAGCTTTCAGAAAGAAAACAGAAAAGCCTTTATTAAAAGGTGCTTTTATTGAAGAAGCTATTTACATTGGGGATGAGCAATTAGATATGTTAGTTGACATCAAGTCGAAAGAAGAATTAATTGGGGATATCATTGGATTATTACAATCTCCAGCTAAAAACGTTATTTCAGCGCTTCAATCGAGTGGAGGAAAACTTTCAGGTATCTTAAAAACATTATCTCAGAGAGAGGGATAATTCAATAAGTACGCACTTAATTACAAATATATTATTACCAAATTATTAAAACGATAGAAAAATGGCAGATTTAAAAGATTTCGCAGAACAATTAGTTAACTTAACTGTAAAAGAAGTTAATGAATTAGCAACTATATTAAAAGATGAGTACGGTATTGAGCCTGCTGCTGCTGCTGTAGCAGTTGCTGCTGGACCTGCTGGTGGAGAAGCTGTTGAAGCTCAAACTGAATTTGATGTTATATTAAAAGCCGCTGGTGGTTCTAAATTAGCAGTAGTAAAATTAGTTAAGGAATTAACTGGTTTAGGTTTAAAAGAAGCTAAAGGTTTAGTGGATGATGCACCAAGTGCAATCAAAGAAGGTGTTTCTAAAGATGAAGCTGAAGGCTTAAAATCTTCTTTAGAGGAAGCTGGAGCAGAGGTTGAGCTTAAGTAAGTTTAACAAGCAAACAACATAAAGGTTTAGGTCTAGAACATGCGTTCTAAGACCTAGACCATTTTGCGTATATAAATATGACGTATACGCTTTATATTTTTTTTAATCAAAATTCCGTCCATTGATGTTAGCAAAACAAGCTGAAAGATTAAATTTCTCGTCTATTGTAAATAGAACGGAGTATCCTGATTTTATGGATATTCAAATAAAATCCTTTCAGGATTTTTTCCAGTTAGAAACTAAATCTGAAGAAAGAGGAGATGAAGGCTTATACAATACCTTTCTAGAAAACTTCCCAATAACAGACACACGTAATCAATTTGTATTAGAATTTTTAGATTACTTTATTGATCCACCTAGATATTCTATAGAAGAATGTATCGAAAGAGGACTCACATATAGTGTGCCATTAAAAGCAAGGTTAAAGTTATATTGTACAGACCCTGAACATGAGGATTTCGAGACTATTGTTCAAGATGTGTACTTAGGTACTATTCCTTACATGACACCTTCTGGTACTTTTTGTATCAACGGTGCAGAACGTGTTGTAGTTTCTCAATTACATCGTTCACCAGGTGTGTTCTTTGGACAATCCTTCCACGCAAATGGAACTAAATTGTACTCTGCAAGAGTAATACCATTCAAGGGTTCTTGGATAGAGTTCGCTACCGACATCAACTCTGTAATGTATGCATACATTGATAGAAAGAAAAAATTACCTGTAACTACTTTATTTAGAGCAATTGGTTTTGAACGTGATAAAGATATCTTAGAGATCTTTGATTTAGCTGAAGAAGTTAAAGTTTCAAAATCTGGTCTTAAGAAAATCTTAGGACGTAAACTTGCTGCACGTGTTCTTAATACATGGCATGAAGATTTCGTAGATGAAGATACAGGAGAAGTAGTATCGATTGAACGTAATGAAATCGTTTTAGATCGTGATACTGTTTTAGACAAAGACAATATTGAAGAAATTCTGGATGCGAATGTGAAAACAATTCTTTTACATAAAGAAAGCGCAGAACAAGGAGATTATGCTATTATTCATAATACACTTCAAAAAGATCCTACAAACTCTGAAAAAGAAGCTGTAGAACATATTTATAGACAACTACGTAATGCAGAGCCGCCAGATGAAGAAACTGCACGTGGTATTATAGATAAATTATTTTTTAGTGATCAACGTTATTCTCTTGGGGAAGTTGGTCGTTACAGAATGAACAAAAAATTACAGTTAGATATCGGTATGGATAAGCAAGTGCTTACCAAAGAAGATATCATAACGATTATAAAATATTTAATTGAACTAATCAACTCTAAAGCAGAGATTGATGATATTGATCACTTATCTAACCGTCGTGTACGTACCGTTGGTGAGCAATTATCACAACAATTTGGTGTTGGTTTAGCACGTATGGCACGAACTATTCGTGAGCGTATGAACGTTCGTGATAACGAAGTATTTACACCTATTGATTTAATTAATGCGAAGACATTATCTTCTGTTATTAATTCTTTCTTTGGTACCAATCAGTTATCGCAATTCATGGATCAAACCAATCCTCTTGCAGAGATTACGCATAAGCGTCGTCTTTCCGCATTAGGACCTGGAGGTTTATCTCGTGAAAGAGCAGGTTTCGAAGTACGTGATGTGCACTATACACACTACGGAAGACTTTGTCCTATTGAAACACCTGAGGGACCAAATATTGGTCTTATCTCGTCACTTTCTGTATTTGCTAAAGTGAATTCTATGGGATTCATTGAAACGCCATATAGAAAAGTAACAGATGGTGTAGTAGATATTAAAAGCGAACCAATCTATTTAAGTGCAGAAGAAGAAGAAGATAAACTAATTGCTCAAGCAACGGTAAAAGTTGATGAGAATGGGAAAATCTTACATGATAAAGTAATTGCTAGAATGGAAGGTGACTTCCCAGTAATTGATCCTAAAGATTTACATTATACAGATGTAGCACCTAATCAAATATCTTCTATTTCCGCTTCATTGATTCCTTTCTTAGAGCATGATGATGCGAATAGAGCCCTAATGGGATCTAACATGATGCGTCAAGCTGTACCATTATTACGTCCGCAAGCTCCTATTGTAGGAACTGGTTTAGAACGTCAAGTGGCTTCAGATTCTCGTGTACTTATTAATGCAGAAAGAAATGGTGTTGTACAATATGTAGATTCATTAGAAATTACAATAAAATACGATCGTACAGATGATGAAGCTAAAGTAAGCTTCGATTCCGATACAAAAACATATCCATTAACTAAATTTAGAAAAACGAATCAAGGTACAAGTATTAACTTAAAACCAATCGTTGTTAAAGGAGATAAAGTTGTAAAAGGTCAAGTTTTATCAGAAGGTTATGCAACTCAAAAAGGAGAGCTAGCTTTAGGAAGAAACATGAAAGTAGCCTTTATGCCTTGGAAAGGGTATAACTTTGAGGATGCAATTGTAATTTCAGAAAAAGTAGTACGTGAAGATATCTTTACATCTATACATATAGATGAGTACTCTTTAGAAGTTAGAGATACAAAATTAGGTAACGAAGAGTTAACTAATGATATTCCTAACGTTTCTGAAGAAGCTACAAAAGATCTGGATGAAAACGGAATGATTCGTGTTGGAGCAGAAGTGAAACCTGGTGATATCCTTATCGGAAAAATTACACCAAAAGGGGAATCTGATCCTACTCCAGAAGAAAAATTATTACGTGCCATCTTTGGGGATAAAGCCGGAGATGTAAAAGACGCTTCTTTAAAAGCTTCACCTTCATTACATGGTGTTGTAATTAACAAGAAGTTATTTTCAAGAGCGGTTAAAGATAAACGTAAACGTGCTCAAGATAAGGAAGATATAGCGCAATTAGAAGCTTTATATTATACGAAGTTTGACGATTTACAAGCTGTTTTAGTAGATAAATTATTTACACTTGTAAATGGTAAAACGGCTCAAGGTATTTTTAATGATTTAGGTGAAGAAGTCCTTCCAAAAGGAAAGAAATTTACACTTAAAATGTTAAATGCTGTAGATGATTATACACACTTAACGTCTGGTACTTGGACAACAGATGACAAGACAAATACGTTAGTTGCAGATTTAATTCATAACTACAAAATTAAAGAAAACGATTTACAAGGTTCTTTAAGACGTGAGAAGTTCACTATTTCTGTTGGAGATGAATTACCAGCAGGAATCATCAAATTAGCAAAAGTTTATATTGCTAAAAAGCGTAAGCTTAAAGTTGGTGATAAAATGGCAGGACGACATGGTAACAAAGGTATTGTTGCACGTATTGTACGTCAAGAAGATATGCCTTTCTTAGAAGACGGAACTCCAGTTGATATTGTATTAAATCCACTTGGTGTACCTTCTCGTATGAATATTGGTCAGATATATGAAACCGTATTAGGTTGGGCCGGACAAAAATTAGGTCGTACATATGCTACGCCTATTTTTGATGGTGCAACGCTAGATCAAATTAATGAATTTACAGATGAAGCTGGAATTCCAAGATTTGGACATACCTATCTTTATGATGGTGGTACAGGAGATCGTTTTGATCAACCAGCAACGGTTGGAGTTATCTATATGTTGAAATTAGGACATATGGTTGACGATAAAATGCACGCTCGTTCTATAGGACCATACTCACTTATTACACAACAACCTCTTGGTGGTAAAGCACAATTTGGTGGACAACGTTTTGGAGAAATGGAAGTATGGGCACTAGAAGCATATGGTGCATCAGCAACATTACGAGAAATATTGACCGTTAAATCTGATGATGTAATTGGTAGAGCTAAAACATATGAAAGTATTGTTAAAGGAGAACCAATGCCAGATCCGGGATTACCAGAATCATTCAATGTATTAATGCATGAATTGAAAGGTTTAGGATTAGACATCAGATTAGAGGAGTAAAAAAATAGTAGTCGGTCAACAGTGTATAGCAAGCGCTATATACTGAAGGCTGATAACTGAAGACTTAAAAAACATGGCAAGAAAACAAGATAAGAACCCAGTAAAGAGATTTAATAAAATCTCCATTGGTTTAGCATCACCAGAATCTATTTTAGCAGAGTCTAGAGGTGAAGTTTTAAAACCAGAAACTATCAATTATCGTACACATAAACCAGAACGTGACGGTTTATTCTGTGAGCGTATTTTTGGTCCTGTAAAGGATTATGAATGTGCTTGTGGTAAATATAAACGTATTAGATATAAAGGTATTGTATGTGATCGTTGTGGTGTAGAAGTAACAGAAAAGAAAGTACGTCGTGATAGAGTAGGACACATTAATTTAGTAGTTCCTGTTGCAC
Source organism: Oceanihabitans sp. (assembly GCA_018067265.1). GTDB lineage: Bacteria > Bacteroidota > Bacteroidia > Flavobacteriales > Flavobacteriaceae > Oceanihabitans. The sequence continues at coordinate 5,608 of JAGPUY010000410.1, forward strand.
ATATTTGGTATTTCCGTTCTTTACCAAACAAAATAGGATATTTATTAGGTTTACCTTCTAAGAAATTAGATATGATTATTTACTACGAACGTTACGTAGTAATTCAACCAG
>JAGPUY010000413.1 GCA_018067265.1 Oceanihabitans sp.
TTGCCTTTGTAAGTAGTGTTTTTTCGCAAGAAGAAGAAATGTCTAACCTAAATTGGTTAACAGATATTAACGAAGCAAAATCGGTATCTTCCAAAGAGAAAAAACCGATTTTAGTATATTTCACAGGAAGCGATTGGTGTCCGCCTTGTAAAATGCTGAAAGAAGATTTTTTCAATTCCCCAGCATTTGAAGAGAAAGCAAAAAGTATGGTGCTTTTAATGGTAGATATGCCAAGAAGAATAGATATCATCTCTGCAGAACAAAAGGAGAAAAATATAGCACTAGTACATAAATATAATAAAAACGGTAGTTACCCAAATATTGTTGCGCTTAACGCAAGTGGAAAGGTTATAGGTGAAATTTCAGGATATACCTTTTTAAGAGAAACTGATAGACACGATGCGTTTGTCGATTCGGTATTAGAGAATTACTAAACAAATTAAATTTTTAAAAAGCGTCACAACGAATAGTTTTGACGCTTTTTTTATTCCTTATATTAAACGTAAATTTGCAATAACAATCACAATAAATTATGCCTGGATTTGAACTCTTTGGAGATAAAGAACGTAAAGAAGTAAACGATGTACTAGAAAATGGCGTGTTGATGCGCTATGGTTTCGATGCGATGCGAAACGGACATTGGAAAGCAAAAGAATTAGAACAAGCTTTACAAGACAAATTGCAAGTACAACACGCACAATTAGTGTCTAGTGGTACCGCTGCAGTTTCTATTGCATTGGCTGCTGCAGGAATTGGAGCAGGAGATGAGGTGATCATGCCTACATTTACTTTTGTTGCAAGTTTTGAAGCGATTATGATGCTTGGTGCTGTTCCTGTTTTAGTAGATATCGATGATACGCTAACTTTACATCCGGAAGCAGTACAAAAAGCAATTACACCAAATACAAAAGCAGTTATGCCTGTCCACATGTGCGGAAGTATGGCAAATCTAGATGCTTTAAAAAATATTTGTGAGAAGAATAATTTAATATTAATCGAAGATTCTTCACAAGCAACAGGAGCAACCTATAAAGGGAAACCTCTTGGTAGTATTGGGGATTTAGGATGTTTGTCTTTAGATTTTGTAAAAATAATTACAGCTGGTGAAGGTGGCGTGGTGCTGACTAACAATCCGAAATATGCATTGCATGCCGATCATTTTAGTGATCATGGGCATGACCATAAAGGAAACGATAGAGGTGCAGAAACACATCCTTTTTTAGGCTATAACTTCCGTATTTCAGAATTACACGCGGCAGTTGGTTTGGCACAAATTAATAGATTAGATGAATTTGTAGCGATTCAGAAAAAAAATTATACCATTCTTAGAAATGCTTTAGCACAAATTCCAGAAGTCGTTTTTAGAACGGTTCCGGAAGGAGGCGAAGAAAGCTATTCGTTTTTAAGTTTCTTTTTAAGCGATTTAGAAACCACAAGAAAAGCTTCAGCAGCATTAAAAGAAAATGGTATCGATGCTTGTTTTCATTATTATGATAACCAATGGCATTATATTAGAAAATGGCAACATCTTAAAGATTTAAAAACCTTATATCCTATTCCTGCGGAAGTAAAAAAAGGATTGAAATACCTGGAAACTGCAGATTATTCGAAGTCAGACGATTTTATAGCTAGAAATATTTCTTGTTTAATAAAATTATCTTGGACGGAAGAAGAAGTAAAACTTCGTGCGGAAAAAATGGTTGCAGCAATTCGTTCTGCTATTTAATAAAAAAAATATAAATTCTTCAAATCCCTTTTAGGCAATCGCTTGAAAGGGATTTTTTGTTTTGAATAATTCGTTTTTGAAATGTTAACCTTTCGGAAAAAAGAAATATAAAAGGACAAACATTTTAACGCTATTAACTATGAAATTATTTAAAAACAGAAAACCAACCACTTTACTATTAACGATGCTTGCCGTTGTACTTGTGTCTTGCAGTTTAGATACCGATGAAATTAACGAGGAGCAAGAACAACAACAATCTACATCATTAGCCGACTTGCAAGGGCATTGGATTCGGGTTGGCGGTAACAATCCAATGAATAATGGATTAAAAGTAAATGTGCAAAACAATACAGGTATAGTGGTAGATCCGCAACAATCTGGTTTTAGTGCTGGAGATGTAAAATGGGATGCCATTTTTGGTCTGGGCTCTGGAGAATACACACACCAGGAATTGGGAAGTGATTATAACTATTATCCGGCGACCATAAAATATGGTGTAGATGATACATTGCGTATAGACGTAAATCATTCGGGTGCTGGAAATATTCAAAAATGGGTTCGGGAAGCTGATTTTACGCCACAAAGTGTTTTTCTAGAGGAATTGCGAGGGAATTGGATTCGCGTAGGAGGTAACAATCCAACCAATAACGGTGTTGTGGTAAATGTCGTTGCAAATACAGGAACCATAACAGATGCTTCCTTATCGGAATTTAATCTAGGTGATATCAAATGGAAAGAAGTATATGCTTTAGATGCCAATAGTTTTATATATGAAGAACTTGGTAGTGATTATAATTATTACCCAGCTTCTATGGAAATAGGAGTAGCAGATACCTTAAGAATTTCTGTAAACTATAGTGGTTCTGGTAATATTCAGAAATGGGTAAGACAATAATTGCTGGTGTCACTTAATAAAAAAATAAAAGGATATTAAATATAGAATCCCTTTTAGGCAATAGCTTAAAAGGGATTTTTTTTGTTTAAAAAAATAGGAATTCGAAATGTTAACCTTCCGTTTTTTAAGATATAAATAACAAATAAGTAAGCTATTAATCCATTAAACAAAAATCAAAAATCATGAACTATTTTTACAAAAACTACGAATTCAAAAAGAGATGTAAATATCTCACGAGTAAAAAAGCACTCACTTTAGTTATTACCTTACTGTTAACGCTAAGTAGTATTGCCCAAAATGGGATTAACTATAAAGCGGTTATTAAAGATGCAACCGGTAATGTGATGGTGTCCGCACCAATAAGTATTCAGTTTACCATATACGAAGGTATCGCGCTTACTAATAATGTATATCAAGAAAGTCATACTTTAAATACCGATGTCAACGGTATGATTATCGTCAATATTGGTGAAGGCATAAGTGGAGATAATTTTTCAACAATTGCTTGGGAAAACGATGCACACTATTTAAACGTACAGGTAAATGTTGGTGCTGGCTTAGTCGATCTAGGTACCACGCAATTTAAAACGGTGCCTTATGCATTAGTTGCTAAAGATATTGAGAATAAGGTATGGGATACCAATGGTGTAAATGCTTTTTATGAGGCAGGAAAAGTGGGTATTGGTACAAATACGCCGCTTGCAGAACTAGATGTAAAGGGAACTGGTTATACAAAAGCTCGTGTGACTTCTGTATCGGAAACGGCATCGCTGCAACTTTTTCGACCTGGTGCAGCTAATATAGATTGGTCCTTCAATAATGCTACAAATAATGAACTTCAGATTGCAAGCTCTAATGATGATATATTATCTGGAGATGTAAGATTGCGTTTAAAATCTAATGGAGATATTATTATGGCACAAAATGAAGGGCGTGTTGGTATAGGGACTTTTTCTCCTCTAAATCCGCTATCGGTATTGCAAACAACAGGTTCAGCAAATACCGTTCGTATTGAAAGTATGGACCAACCTACAGGAAAAGATCTTATCGAACTTATTGTGCCTTCTGGATCGACATCTAGTTCTCAATTTATAGAAATGCAAAATGGTTCTACCATTGTAGCAGCAGTAAATAGTGATGGCTCTGCTAAATTTAAATCGGTACAGTTTGAAGATGATACTGTGCAAACCACAGCAGCTATTGGTCCGGTAGCTTATGGCTTTGTGGGAACTACAGGAGGTGTTTTATCTGGTTCGGGGAACTACAGTGCTTCTTGGGTTGCAGCAAGTAGTCGATATGAAATTGCGATTACTGGAGAGAGCTATTTCTGGACGCTCTATACTACTAACGTTACGGGGGCTTCTTCTGCTATTGAAAAAATACGGGTAACTAGCGCCGCAGGAAAATTAGTAGTGTATCTATATGACGATACAGGAGCATCCATTCAAGGTAATTTTCAGTTTACCACGTATAAATAATAATTCCATAATCTAAAACATAAAATTATGAAAACAGTATTAATCTTAGTATTCCTTTGGAGTTATACTATATGTAGTACAGCGCAAACTATAGATACGTTTAGTGTCGATAGTGGAGGCGCTTCCGTTTCCGCTGGAAACATTAGTATATTTTATACCATTGGAGAAGTCAACGTGCAAGAGTTACATGCAGACCAAATCCAGGTTTCTGAAGGTTTTATAAACTCCGATTTTAAAATAAAAATAGATCCGAAACTGTTTTTGCAAGGCCCCCTTTTAAGTCCTGCAATCCCCAGTTTAATGAATGATAATTTACGTGCTTCGTTACTACCAACTACTAGTCCGTATACAGATGCAGCGACTTGCGATGCTTCGGTATTTACCGTTACCGGAAACAATGCTATTGTAGATTGGGTTTGGGTAGAACTTAGAGCTGCGAATGATAATACGAAGTTAATTAACGGTAAATCGGCACTCGTACAGCGAGATGGGGATGTAGTGGATATCGATGGCGTAAGCCATTTAATAATGAATGCAGCGCCATCTAACTACTATGTCGTGGTAAACCATAGAAATCATCTAGGTGCCATGAGTGCATCTACTGTTGGCTTGTCTGAAGATACTGTGACGGTAGTCAATTTTAAGAGTAGTAGTTTTTCTACCTATGGTAGTAATGCGCAAACGCTACTTGGTTCTGGAGATATGGCGCTTTGGGCAGGAAATGCAAATGGCGATTCTGCCGTTCGTTATTTGGGTGGCGGTAATGATACCAACTTTATTAAAGATGAAGTATTAAACCATCCTAATAATCCTTCAGGTGTTAATTTAATTCCGTTTTCGGGATATAGTAATGCAGATGTTAATTTAGACGGAACCGTTCGCTATTTAGGCGCTAATAATGATACCAATATCTTAAAGGACATTATTTTGAATCATCCGAATAATGGTTCCCTTTCCAATTTATTTCTATTACTAAGTCAAATTCCAAATTAAAAAATCAACCATTTAAAAATTTACAATTATGAAAAAACAATATATAACTTTCGTTTTAGCTTTATTAACTATAGTGGTTCATGGGCAAGATGCCTATCAATTTAGTTTAAGTTTTCTTGGCGTAAATACGGCAACAGATAACTATCAAATGGCGTTAGTAGCTACGCCTAATTTTGATGCACCAAATGGCAATACGGCAGATCTTGGCGCTGCTTTTTATGTCCCAGAAGGATTGGGAATATCTATTGGTAATTTTCAAGCAGCAAATTCTGGTATTCCTGCTAGTGAATGGATTGGTTATAGTAGTGGAATAGATGCTGGACAAGAGCTTTTTCAAATATTGAGAGTTCCAGGTGTTACTAATTATTTTATAGATGCAGAAAATGGCGTGCCAATACAATTGGCGATATTTGATGTTATAGCAGCAACCAACCCAACAACGGGAACGATTACTTTAGCAAATAATGACGATCCTTTTGTTTTGGCTACTTTTTCTGAAAATTTCTTAAATGTAAGTTTTACAGGAACGACTAGCAATTATTTCGGACAACATGATCCAACGGCGAATAGTATTAATTTTGAAACCTTATCGGTAGATGAAATATTGGTTCCTGAGCGTGTAAAGCTTTCGGTATATCCTAATCCTGCATCCGATGTGATTCATATATCGGCTTCCTTTCCAGTGGATAAAATAGCACTTTATGATGTTATGGGGAAACTTGTTTTAAGTAGCACCAATACCAAACAAATACAAGTGAATACATTAAATACTGGTATGTATTTGTTGAAAATATATGCGAACCAACAAACGATAACTAGAAAAGTGATTATCGAATAAGATATTAAAAACGCTATTAATCGAAGTGATTAGGGGAACTATTCTCGCGTAAGCTAAAATAATTCCCCTTTTCTTTTATTTAAAATATATATGGTAATTAATAGGCTTAATATCCAACATATTCTACAATCTCCAAGCCATATCCAATCATTCCAACACGTTTGGATTGTTGTGTGTTAGAGATTAATTTTAGTTTATGAATATTTAAATCGTGTAGAATTTGTGCGCCAATACCAAAATCTTTAGAATCCATTTCAATACGAGGCGCTTTTACGACTTGCCCTTCTGTTTGTGTTTCTTTTAAAATGGTTAATCGTTTTAAAAGATTCATCGATTGGGATTGTTGATTGATGAAAATAACGGCACCTTTTCCTGCATCGTTAATCACTTTAAACATATCGTCTAGTTTTTCATCTGCATTATTGGTTAGTGTACCAAGAATATCATTGTTAACAAGCGTTGCGTTTACACGTGTTAAAACGGTTTCGTTGGCAGACCAAGAACCTTTGGTTAGTGCAATATGAATTTGATCGTTTGTCGTTTGATGATACGCTCTTAAACGGAAGTTTCCAAAGCGTGTTTCAATATTAAAGTCTTCTTTTTTCTCTATTAATGAATCGTGCTCCATACGGTAAGCAACTAAATCTTCAATAGAAATAATTTTTAAGTCGAATTTCTTAGCCACTTTTACCAATTGCGGTAAACGTGCCATGGTTCCGTCTTCATTTAAAATTTCCACTAAAATCCCTGCAGGTTTTAAGCCAGCTAAACGCGCTAAATCTACAGAAGCTTCGGTATGTCCGGTTCTTCGTAAAACACCTCCGTTTTTGGCACGTAAAGGAAAAATATGTCCTGGACGACCTAAATCTTGGGGTTTGGTATCTTCTTTTACTAAAAACTCAATAGTTTTAGATCTATCGTGTACCGAAATTCCGGTGGTACAACCATGTCCTATTAAATCTACAGATACTGTAAATGGTGTATGGTGTAAAACCGTGTTGTTTTGTACCATTAAATCCAAATGTAATTCTTCACAGCGATCTTCGGTTAGTGGTGCGCAAATTAATCCACGACCATGTGTAGCCATAAAATTAATCATCTCTGGAGTTACTTTTTCTGCAGCAGCAATAAAATCGCCTTCGTTTTCTCTGTCTTCATCATCTACAACAATAATAACTTTACCGTTTTTAATATCGGTTATGGCTGCTTCAATAGTATCTAGCGTGTACTCTTTTTTATTGCTTTCTTTTGTTGGTGTTATCATGTTACAAAGGTATTCTTATTTTAATGTATTAGAAAAATCTTCACTAATTTTATTTCGTCTTAAAAAATGAGTTAACGGATAAAAAACGTAACCCAAAAGAAGTATTATTGGATTCTTTGTGTTTGCTTTCTCGTTTATTAACGCGTACATCGCATTCCTATTTAAAAACGATTTTATATAGTAAATCAGTAACATTACAAAAGAAACGATACTTAGTTGTATGGCTGCTGAAGCAAAATTAGGAAGTTTATTGTTCTTAAATACTAGGAATAGAATAATCAAAACGAAGCCTGTGATATAGAATGTTAATGCCGTTTTAGAATGAAAACGATACGCGGCAAAAATAGATTTTAAGGTAGCTACATCTTCTGTTTTAATTAGGCTTTCTTCGATATTCGTACTTTCTTCTTTTTGGGAATCGGATTTAATTTTAAAGACTTTTTTGATGGGTTCAATAATATGATCAAACTCAAATAAGCCTCTATCTGCAGTTGCTCTTCGGGTTAAGAATACACCTAAAGGAAACATGATAATTGTCGAAATCCAAGGTGCAAGCACCGGATTTATACTTCCGTCATTAGCACTATTTTTAGCGAAAATACCAATAAAGTGATAGGTTAAAAATAATAGAATTGCAATAACCATCGGTAAACCAATGCCTCCTTTTCTAATTAATGCACCAAGCGGAGCACCAACAAAAAACAGGATAACACAAGCAAAGCCCAGCGCAAATTTTTCATGAAATGCTACAATATGTTTGTTGTAATTTGTTTTTTTTGCTTTTAAGAATTTTTCTTTAGAGGCAATTATTTGTCTGGTACTATTTGTCGTATTTAGTGCTAAATCTACTAGTTGTAGCTTCTTTTTGGTATCGTACAAACTCAAAATATCTCCATTAAATGTCGTGTCTTGTTTTGCCTTTAAACCATTATCTAAGGATCCAATTTGTGACCTTAAGTATAGATTGTCTGAAAGGGCATCGTATTCTTTTTTGTTTTCAATACTAAGGGAATCGATAGTGTAGTTTAGGTCACTAATATTAAGCATGCTGTATTTATCTGAAATATTTTTTTCATCTAAATCCTGATTATTTTCTTCAGATAGGTCCATATTGACCGTATACTTTTTAAAAGAAGTTTTTACTAAAGGGTTTTTTTCTCTATCCTTAAAGTTTTTGGGTGGTGTGTCATCATAAAAATAACCATCATGTAATATTAATTGTAAAACGCTGGACTTGTCGTTACCAATAAGCTCTCCTGTTTTAGAAATAATGGTGATGTGGTTTTTGTTACCACCAGAAGTGCTACTTTTTTTATGTATTACAACACCTTTAAGGTCTTTTCCGTTAATACCGCTTTTTTCTTCTACCTTAATATTAATATCTCCAACATCATTAAATTGTCCTTCGGCAATAACCATTGCTGGTTTTAATTTTTTAATATTGTTACGTAAGTTATAGGAATTGTATTCTCCCCAAGGTATTACGTTATTGCTAAAAAAGAAAGTGGTAATACCAAGTATACCAATAAAAATACCCAAGCCAGTCATGGCACGTTGTAATGAAATTCCAGTAGATTTCATGGCTGCAAACTCATAGTTTTCGGCAAAATTACCAAATACCATAATGGAAGCAAGTAGAATTGTTAGTGGTAATACTAACGGAATTAACTTTGGTGAGTAATACAGTAAGAACTTTAAAACTACAATTAAGTCTAAGTCCTTACCTGCTAATTCTTTGATGAATAGCCAGATGGTTTGTAAAACAAAAATCAGCATGAGTATTAAAAACACGCTGATAAAGGTTTTGAGATAAGTGCTTAAAATGTATCTGTCTAATATTTTCACACTTTAAATGTATTACTATTCTTTATAATTAATTTAATCTAATTTTTCTATGTAGTAGTGTTCATACTTACTTTCGTCAAAGGTAAATAAGGTTTTTGAAATAGTCTCATTAGTTTTAAAAGAATTAACGGTTAAAGTGGTTTTTGTGCCATTTTTACCAGTTTCAATTAAGTTGTAGATATGTTTTGTTTGCGCATCTATTCCTAAAAGCACCGATTTTATTTCCGAATTAGAATCTATAGGAATTAATTTTACATACTGAATTTTTCTTCCTTGTACATTTTGAACAATATCCATGGTATAGGTAAAACCGTCTTCATAAAAGGATAACATCTTACTTGGTGTGATGCTTCCTTCGTCATCCATCGCTTCGGTAGAAATGGTTACTTGTTCGTCTTCAGGACTGATGCTATATAGCGTCTTACCGTTGTAAATTCTAGTAATTCCCAGGATGTTTAGTTTGTACTTTTCGCCTTGCATCACCACATCTCCACGCGTTTCTTGTTTAATATCTTCTGCCGTATTATGCAGCACATACTTAAAGTCGATGCTTATGTTATCGTAACTTTTTACTTTTTGAGACACTTCGTCTAACAATATTTTTGCATCATTTTGTGCAAAACTGATACTGCTTAATAAAATGGTAAATATGAAAATTAACTTCTTCATAATAAATGTTTGTTTTTCTATTTGTTATAAACTTTCGTTTGCTAATAATTGGTCGAGACTTACTAAATCTGGAACTAAAACTTGTCTTGCTTTACTACCTTCAGAACCGCCAACAATTCCGGCAGCTTCTAATTGGTCTATTAAACGTCCTGCACGATTGTAACCTAATTTGAGCTTACGCTGTAATAAGGATGCAGAACCTTGTTGTGCGATAACGATAAGTTCGGCAGCTTCACGAAATAGTTTGTCTCTGTCTGAGATATCTATATCAAGACTTGTGCCACTTTCTTCACCAACATACTCTGGAAGTAAATGTGCGTCTGGATATGCTTTTTGTGCGCCAATAAAATCGACAATTCTTTCTACTTCTGGCGTATCTACAAAAGCACATTGTATACGTACTAACTCATTACCTTGCGTGTACAGCATATCACCACGTCCAATAAGTTGGTCTGCTCCAGAACCATCTAAAATAGTTCTAGAATCTATTTTACTAGTTACTCTAAAAGCTATTCTCGCTGGGAAATTGGCTTTAATAATACCTGTAATTACATTTACAGAAGGTCTTTGTGTTGCAATAATTAAATGGATCCCAATGGCACGAGCTAATTGTGCTAAACGTGCAACCGGCGTTTCTACTTCTTTACCAGCAGTCATAATTAAATCGGCAAACTCATCTATAACTAAAACAATGTATGGAAAGAATTGATGGCCATCATTTGGATTTAATTTTCGTGCTTTAAACTTCGCATTGTATTCGGCAATGTTTCTGCAGAATGCATTTTTTAATAAATCATACCGTGCATCCATTTCAATACATAATGAATTTAAAGTATTTACAACTTTCGTAGTATCAGTAATAATAGCTTCTTCTGTATCAGGTAATTTTGCTAAATAATGACGTTCAATCTTATTGAATAGTGTTAATTCAAC